>JBHEKZ010000003.1:0-9713 GCA_041859025.1 Melioribacteraceae bacterium
AATTGCTTGAATGAAATATAATTTTGTAGCACTTGGTTTAAAAGTCACTTGTGTTCGTCCACTAACATCTGTAATTCCATTAATAAAAGCATGATTAGCATTATCAATGCTCCAACTTAAAGTTACTTCTTGCCCTTCCGCAAGCACTTCTTTATTAGAATTAAAGCTATTAATAATCGGTGGTGTCTGCGACTGTTTAAAGGCTATTACCCATTGATCGTAAGAAATTCTTAGCTGCCCACTAGTAAAGCCATTATTGAATGATGATACTAAGGCTCTAATAACTCCTTTGGGTATATTGTTCTCTATTAAACTCTTGTAATGAGCATATATATTATAATCTAATTCATTATTATAATTTACATCACTATTTTTTATATCATACCATTTATTTTTTTTAAGATAATTCTTAATTGTATCGTTACCTAAATCTTTAAGAAAAAAATATGGATGTATTGTAAATATTAAAAAATGTATTCCAATTGCTACCGACCACATATCGGTATGCAAATTAACTTTTATAGTTGGTACTGTTGTAGATTGATTAGATAATTGTTCAGTTATCTCAGAAGCTAACCAATCAGCCTCTGCCAATTTTCCGAATGTCACTGGTTTATCTTTTGGATTATCCATTACTGCGCCACTATCAAAATCAATTATTGTTATTTCCCCGCTTTTGAAATTTATGAAAAAATTTTGCGGATTAAAGTCAGCATGGATATAATTGATACTTTTAAGTATTTCAAAACCATAAGCAAGATGATAACAAAACAGCAACTTAGTTTCAACACTTAATTTGCGATACTCATTTACTAAGTTACTGTCTTCTAAAATTTGCTCAAATTGAGTAAAACCTAGTAAATCAAGCCTGTTTGCTGAATATCCAAATACTTTTTTCCCATTTATTGTACCTTCGAAGCTAAACTGAGGAACAGCTTTAAGTGCAGGAATATCTTTAATAAGAGTTTTGTTTTGTTTATCAAGTTCTCTATTTTTTGATTTGAGGCGTTGTTGTAGTTTTTTTATTGTATCATAACCTCTCTCAACGCTATTTGGCGATGTTCCTTTAAATATTTTAATTACTTGCGGTATAGAAGTACTAACATTATTTATTTTAGTACAGTAATACACATCTCCAAATCCACCACCTGCAAATGAATTATCTTCTATTTCAATACTTATGACTGAAATAAATTCTTGATAAAGCTCTGTACTAAAAAAGTCGTTAATTAATATCTTTGACAATGTATTTTCGTTTTTGATAGTTTAACACGCTTGGTGTAATCATTACTGCTATCGTTGCATCATCATCTAAACCTTCCATTTCTTTCAATCTAAGTAGGTACATTTCTAACCTTTTAGTTAAATCTTCTTCGCCTTCTTTAAAGAATTTATCAAGTTCTTGGTAAAATAAAGTCATTGCTGTTTCTCCACTAATCCATGTTTTTCCTACATTATCTTTACCAACTTGAACTTGGTCATAAGAATAAACTCCGTCAGTGCATATCATTATTATATCTCCAAACCTTTCATCTACTCTAAGAGAAAGTACGGTTGGAATTGCAGCGTTTTCGTCTGTTGAAAGAGAAAATAGTTTATATAATGCTTCTTTTCCGTCTTGTTGAATAGAATGTGGATTTAGATAATTTGTAGCGTTCCAAGGCAATAATTGACCTTCATCAAAGTGATTAAAATTTCCTCTTAAATGCCATATTGCACCATTACCCAAATATGCTATTTTAAACATATCTTTATTGACAATAGGGCTATTATGGTGTAGTACGATAATAGCAGTTGTTCCTAAAACTTGCTCTCTGATTTCAATATTTTGCGAAAGAGCATATTCGACTAATTGATTTTTTGTTTCTTTTATTATACTCTCGATTTCAAACTGTTGTATATCTTCAATATCTTCAATTAATGACTTTATATTTTGACATACAAAATTTGATGCTTCTTTGGCATACTCAAAAGAACCTAAACCGTCTGCTACAACTATCCCATGTAATTGTAGTCTTTCATTATGAATTAAAGAAAAACTGTCTTGATTTTCTTTTTTTTCAGTTAATGTTGCTGCGCCTTTTATTATCATAGTTATTCTATGTTTGCCAAACCTGATGCAGTTGTTATTGATGCTACGAAAAAATTACGAATTGTGTCTTTATCATAGACGGTTTTGTATCCTAATGCTGGGTTTGTAGCTATTGTTTTTAACAAAGTTTCTGCATCGGCATAAGAGCCACTTAAACTTTCTAAGCAACAACAATATATTTGGATATTAGGGTTTAGTTTTATGGTTTCAGCAATAATTTTAGTATTTTCTGAATTGTGGCACATTCCGTCTGTCAAGACAACAATAGCAACTTTATGAGGAGTGTTACTACTTTTATTAGCGAAAAAAGTTTGAGCTACAGATAATGCTTCTTCTAAACCACTTGCAATATTTGTAGAACTGCTACCCTTACCATTATTAAAAAATTGTAAAGGGTCGTAATTAGCGTAGTCGTCAATGTCTATACATTTTTGTTGAGGAGTAACAGTCCGAGCTTTATCGCCAAAAGCAACAACTGAAAATGAAAAACAATTTTCCTTTCTACTTGCTTTAAACCTTGTCAAAGTTTCTCTAACTGCAATATTTACAGCATCTGCTCTTGATAAATTGCCCGTTGTGGTTCCTGTCATTGAGCCACTCCCGTCAATTACAAAAATCCCTAATTGATGAAATGACTGAGGTGTTGTTATTGTACCTAAGCCCCAATCTGTTGCAAATTGTTGATTATTTGATTGGAAATTTGCCGCAACTTTCTCAGAAACAATAAATTCATTGGTATCATAACCTTTAAATGTGCCTTCCTCATTCAATTCAACACCAATTAAAGTTGTTATTGAATAAGATTTGTTAACATCTAAGCGATTAAGTTTTTTTAATTGCTCTATGAAAGATTTAACTTTCATCGTGTCTTCAATATTTACCGTTGCAGTTTTATTGTCTGGTGGTATTCTAAATTTAAATTCACGCATTTTATAAATTTTTATAGTGATTATTCAATTGAAATGATAATAATTTCATCAGGATTAAAGTCTTCTTCATCAATAAATTCTAATCTTTCAAGTTCTATTTCTGGTGGACTATAATCATATTTTATTGCTTGAATTTTCTTTATTATTCTTTCTCTATTTACAATGGCATTAAACTTTATCTTACCCAAATTAATTAGTTCATTATTAATTGTTCTAACAATCCACTTGTAAGGCTTGCTTAGCTCTTTTACATATTCTTCAAGAAAAATATGATCCTTATATAATGAAAAACTTAATTCATAACCACGTAAAAAACTATAAGCCGCCATTAAATCATACCTTGACCAGTATGTGCGATTTTTCTTATCTTTGGTATGAAATTTACCAATATTAGGCTTAATAACTTTAAATGTTAAGTGATTTGCAATAATTCCAACTAATTCTTCATATCTTTCTTCTTCGACACCGTTTATTTTACACTTTTCTAAATGTGTCTTTATAAGTTTTACTATTTCCTCAATTGACTTTCTATGTTCTTTTTTGTAAACCTCTTTATAATATTCAACCAATACAAAATATTCCCAAGTAGTACTTTCGCTTGGTGCAATTTCTTCTGCTTCAAGGCAATATTTAAAAGCTAATTCATACTTTTTGTCGATTAATTTATTATTTATATGACTTAAAATTTTTTTATACTTCTTTTCTTCACTTTGGTCATCAATAGTAAGAAATTGCGTAATTTCGATTTTAGGATTTCTTCTAAATAATTTATGACCGCATTTTGGGCAAAGTGTAATCCCATATCCTGCAACTACCAGAGTTTTACAAACAGGGCAGGGAGTAGTGTTTTCGTCATCATCTTCGTCGTCATCTTCACTTGCAATATTTATGCTTATTTGGTTGATAATACTATTTTCAAGAGAACTATCTTGTAAAACAATATTATCATTTCCACTATTTTCAATAGTTTTGACTTCTTCTAAAACTATTGTTTCGGAAGAAGTATCACTTTTATAAACTTGTTGTTCAACTACTTCATTTTGAGTAACATCTTCATTGTCGATTATCTCGTTTTCTAAATTCATAACATTTAAGATTTATTTATATGTCCGCTAATATTTGAACCTTGAACTATTATGTTTTGATTTCCAGTATTATGTACCGTATTATGAATTCCTCCTTTGGGTTTGTTTTCTTCTTCTTTCTTTTGTATTTCAGTAACAATATCTAAAACCATTTTCTTAAAGGCTTCATCTTGATCTAATTTTTGCGATAGTTTGTAAGTAATTCCACCTTGTGCAACTGCATCATTAGGGTCTTTTTCTATTTTTTCAACCAGTTTCGCATCTTCTACAATAAAGATTGGTTTTATTTTTTTCCATAAATCTATTAAGTCACTACTAATTGCATCAGAAAAGTCATTTGTTACGGTTTCGACGGCTTTACTTTTTTTTATGCCCGTAAGGACATATCCAGTTAATACAGATAATAAATCCATTTTAAATATATTTACTAATTTGTTTAAAAAAAATTTTATAAATTATTAATTATCAATGTTTTAATGGCTTTGGTTTCCGTTAAATAAACGATTCACGTACTGCGTTTTATAAAGAGTTACTAGTATTTTCATTATCTGAGTTGCTTGAAAAATTTATTAAAAAGTTTTATTTTCCAAATTCTCATACAAATTAAGACATAATCTTTCAAATTTACAACAAAAATCTTCCACACTAATTTAGAAATTCACAATTTGAAAATCTTACTGGAAAATTTGAGTATAATTCGAAATGGCAATCATTCCGAAGAAGTCATGGACTTCTACTCGTTGATAAGTCTGCAGTTTTACCAATACCAGTTCACTTCAAAACTTATAGGTGATCTCTCAGATTTTTCGTGGTTGTCATTTAAAAAATTTAAATCTGTCGGAAACTTAATATACGCATCTGCAACAAAAAAGTCATTTAGCATTTTACCTTTGTTTTTTGCTATTCTTTCGGTTGATCATCCTCTTCATTTGATTTGGAGCTATCCATCTTTCCGTTAATTTTCGAAGCACTTTGGACTACTTCCAGATTCATTCTGTCAAATTCGGCATTACCCAAGCGTTTACGGATATGGACAAATAAACTAGGGACGAAGACTGGTTCGAAAGTAAAATGATCCAAACCTAGGAAAAACTGCATATATGGATTTTCTTGGATTACCTGAAGTGTCTCCTGATCGCCTTTTTTCTCTAAATGCTTGATAATTAAAGCCCCAATAACAACTTTGGCAACGACACTTTTTGAGCCACACGTTTCACTAAAACTCTTACCATAAATAGCAGCAAAATCATCCCAAGATATAACTTTAGATAATCCTACCGAGCGGTTTTCAGTATCCATTTTACTTTCAAAAGAAAGTTTGAAATCAAAGATAGACATCTGATTTTGTGGTGTATATTTGAACACAAATGCAAGATATTTTACATAAGAATACGAAAATACTTGCATTTGCATAAGAAAATATCAACTATATCATTGAAATATAAGACTTTACGTGTTTTTCAGTGGACCCTAATTAAAATTAGTTATTGGATATTTTGGTCCTAATAGTGCTACTTAAAAACAATCGAATTAACGAAAGAGACTAGAGAGAGTAAAGCCGGTGTAGTGAACTCTAGCTGCTTCATAATATTTATAATATTAGTCGGAATTGCCACAACTGACGACGTTTCTACTTTTGTCGAGACGTCCGTTTAGTACTTTACTATATGATGATTTCGCTTAAAACATTAATCATGGATTTTAATATTCCCATTTTTCTTAATTTTTAAGGTTGGCTTTCCACCTTCAAAAAGAATATGCGAGTGTACAAAAATTTTCTTTCCAACATAAGCCTGATCAGGTATATTATCAGAAACTGATCCTAAATAAATTAAAACACCTACTTCATCATTTTTACAAACATCAATATGTAGATATTTTATGGTTTCGCCGCTTGCAGCTTTTCTAAATTCTATACATTTCAAAACTCCATCAATCACTACGTCTTTATCTATGTAGTTTATTGCGTTATGGATTTTTATAGTATCAATAGCAACCTTGTAATTTATATTATATACCGATCTGCTATTTTGGTATGCATCCTCGTCAGGTCTCAATCTTTCAATTTTCCCAGGAACTCTAGAAATTAGTATTTCATCAGATTTAGGAAGGTCTTCAAATTTTACAACGTGACGGATGATTTTTCCATCTCTTTCAAGAAAAATAATATCACCAATTTTTATATTGTAAATGTATTTAGAAAATACTGAAAGTGAATCACTTTCTGAGCTGCGCTCAGAGAAATAAATTCTATTATCATATGTAAATTGATTAGAGGATTCACTACGTTCTTTTATTATGCTATTATTAGCTCGTTCAAATTCTATTTTATTGGAAGAATTATTAGTTTTCAGTCCTAAATGGTTAGTGGAAAATTCTTTCGAATACATCGGTTGTTGATCAGGCGGAATAAAATTGAATGCAATTTTGCCCTTAAATTTTGCATTGACCTCAAGCTGTTGTACAGTAATGTATGGTTTTGAGATTTCAATTGGAGAGAATTTTAAAGTTAAAGTTCCGTAATCTAGTATTATTGTAGTATCCTTAATTGCACTATTTGCTATTCTCATTTTGTCATGAATAGAATAAGTTGAATTTTCTTTCAAAAATTTAATTACTTTATCATCAACAAGAGGAGATAAAATAGAGGTTATGAGTTTTGACTTAGTTTCTAAAGTAAATAAAATATCCTCTAATGAGAAAAGTCCAGTTAACGAATCGTAGTTTAATTTAGTAGTTAAATAAGCATTAGAGAAAAAAGTCCAATAGCCGAATAATCTCTTTCTTTGGATCGTTAATTTCACAGCTAGTTTCTCTTCATTAGTTTTAAACAATTCAACATTTGAAACTCGAAAAGTATTCCTAAGAGTTTTTGTTTTGTTTATGTAGTCATTTAAGTTTTCATTTAATAACTGACTTATGTACTTAAGTTTAACCGCAAATTGTAAATCAATATACGATTCGTCATTAATGACAGGTTGAACTATAAATGGGATTTGATTTGGTAGATTAGACGGAAATGAGGGACTATAGTCAATTTGGGGTTTAAATTCTAATCCAACAGTGTAAAAGACTCGATTGTTAAAGCCTTGAACTTGTCCTGAAAGCACTTTTGATGGATTAACATTTAGCCAAAGATTTTCAGAAATGGCCTTTGGCTGACCAACACTTGCTGTAAATTTATCAATTTGATATCTGAAGTTTAGTTTATCTGTATTGTTTTCAATTGCTTTGATCAAAGCTTTATTTATAGCTTCCTTTGCCATTTTCTCTGTCAAAGGCTTCAATACATTTGCAATAACAGGAAGTAACAATCTATCTAAATTATTTCCTTCAATTAATGGGAAATCAGGAGAAAAGCTTCCAAAATGAAAGTTTGTACTATTTTCATCAATATTTATTTCAATTTTTCCTGGAGAAATTATATTTAAATTTCCTTTAACATTGACAAATGAAGAAACAGGAGCTTCTAAAATATTATTAAGATGAAGTGTTGGCCCCAATGGTATTACAGCTTGTTCATAGTCAAACTTTAACTTTGTTAAAAATTCTGTTTTTATTTCAAATTGATTACCGGTAAATTTAATTCCTACATCTACCAAATCAGTTGGATAGTGGATTGTAACTTCTGTTTTGTAAACCTTATCAAAAGTCTTAATAATTTCTTTAGTGGTCCACTTAAAAACCTCTAGTTCTGGTTCTATCCACACCTTAGTTGCAACCCATACTTCTTCCAAAACATCCTTAAAGCAAGTACTCCACTTCCAGGGCTTTTTTATACATGAATAGGCTTTTTGAACAGTTTTGTATGTTTTCTTTTGAACATCAATCCAATGTCCGGGTGTATAAGGTTTTATGACCTCTTTTATTAGTTCTCTGTCTGTTATTGTTTCAATTGCCTTTATACTACTAATTACCTTTAGAGGAGACCCATCAACAACAGGATTTTTAATATTGTCACGAAGTATATTTACCATATCGCTTTGAGAAACTGATGCGGTTAGTTTTACAGTGGATATTTCTGCTGTTCTAATTGGCTTATCATAAGTCAATTTTGGAGGAGGCTGTACTTTTATAGTTTTACAGGAAAAAGTAAATGTTAAAAGGAAGATCAGAATTGCGAATTGTTTAAAATTTTTCATTAGTTTGAATATTAATGTCAATTTAAAGAAATTTGTCTTTACTATAATAAAACACTATGAATGTTAATCTTTTCCGGTCACCACATTATACACTCCATAAAATCATATCAAGAAAAGGCTAACATTTCAAGTTGAAATAAGCCGAGAGAAGATAGTTTGTAATTGTTTTTAATTCATTATCCTCTTGATAAATATCTCTAAAACGGAACCAGAATTTACATAATAGTCTTCAAGTATTATAATATTTGAGTTCCCAAGAAACTTGGTCCTAAAAGACAACCTTTCTGCAATACTCCCTTGAATCGTTGTCGCCAAAAGCCTGTAAAATAAGCATTCGAATATCAGTGCAATAGCTATATTTAATACTCTAAAAATAATCAGTGATGCTATTGTTATTGAATACTACGACATGGCACAGGTATTTGATAATCCAATTAACTTAAACTGCAGTAAGATCACAATATTTTTTTCATTAGCTTATATTATGCATAATGATTTTACTCCAAAATACTATTTTTTTCTTTACTCAATTTGATTATGATTATTTGCAATTCAAGTTTCGAAAAAATTTCCAAACTTTTCACTTCGAATAAAATACAATTATTCACTTGAAGATCAAAACTGCCTAATTATTCTTGAAAAACTAAAACGAAGGAATAATCAATACCTCACACCACCTCCCACAAATACACCCCCTCCTCAAACCGCAACCGGAACATCATGCTCGGATCATACGCAATAGGCTCATCCTCATCAAATATGATCTGGCTATGATTGCCCGTCTCGTCCATATCAAAGCTGATGAGGACCTTGAGGACGCCATCGTGGTTGACCGGATTTTCGGGCACGGAAAGCCCCTTTTTAAACAATTGTTCATAGGTGGTTGTGGCGCCGCTGGTGACGAGATGGCCTTCGAAAGTGTAGTCGTATAGGTCAGAGATGACCATAGTTCTCACCGATTTTTCGCCGCTAATTTGTGCAATGTGGTCTTCTATAATAATAGTGGGCACTCCGTATTCAGGATGCGAAGTGAAATAAATCAGTTTAATCGCTGCTTGCATATTATGGTCTGTTTTGTTTTGATATTTATCTATATCGGGTACAAGTAATCGCTGCGTAATCTTGTTTTGCCTTTCGCAATGCGGTATAATATGTGCCATTCGATTTGACAATATAAGTATCGTCTAACGAAGATCTTAGCGCCACTCCAATCACTGTATTAGTCACTTCATCAAATACCGGTGATCCGGAATTCATGGCGAAAAGGTCCAGATCTGTTCTGAAATCTCTTGCTGTCAACCGACATACTTTGCCGTTGAGGGCGATTTTCCTGGGCAATTTGAGGGGATAGCCTATTGCATAGCAGCGCATGGTATCGCTGATATCACCATCATATATCTTCAAAGGCACTCTGTCCGCTACTTTTCTTGCCAGTCTTATCTTCAGCAAATCTTCTCCATTCTCA
>JBHEKZ010000224.1:0-4628 GCA_041859025.1 Melioribacteraceae bacterium
GGACACTGCCTACCAGCGGCACAATTATTAGCGCAGACCAAATAAAAGCCATCTTCCAAATTTCCCGCCACATTACTAATGCATTTGGCCCAACACCTTTAGCAGCCATCTGCACAGTTTTATTATTTAAGATCTGCTGAGAACATAAACAACAGTTGATAATAATTACCCACAAGATTGCAGTAAAATCTAATGCTTCATTAGGATTCATGCTTCTTCCCAACATTCTAGGTATGTGGGGAATACCAAGGCCAATAACAACCAGCGAAATTCCAATCCAGTGCTCTTTTCTTATTGAAGCATTAAACATAAGTTTACCAAGAAACGGAAGCATCACTAAATAAACATTAACGTAAGGAGCATAAAGATGAGGTGAGTAGTATTTGGGCAGATAAAAGAATCCAATGTTTTCAATAACGCCGGTGAATGCGCAAATTATAATTGTAATCATAGCTGCAGCGCCGGGCAGTAAATATTTTAATTCTTTCCCTCTTATTACTTCAACAGTAACTGCTATTAAAGCCCAAACCAACTTAGAAAGTTCACGCCACCAAGTCATAACTCCAGCTGATACACCAACCGGCTGATCGCCGACAAATTTTGGCTGGTTCCCCATCCAGTTTAAAATATACTGCCCGCCCAGTGCACCATTAATAATCATTAACCAGCCGATAAGTATTACTAATTCCATTTTTACATTCCTATAAAGCTTGCCACAAAAATATCACATGCACAAAACAATTGTAATGCAAAGTTTTTAGTATGTGATTATTTAGAAATTCTTTTGACTAATTTATTTTTTAATTGCTCAAAAGATTTTGCGCGATGACTAATTACATTCTTTTCTTCCAATGTTAGCTCGGCCAAAGTGTTAGCAAATCCGTCAGGAATAAAAATCGGGTCGTAACCAAAGCCAAAGTTACCGCGCGGTCTATCAATCATTCTTCCGGGCAATTCACCAACAAATGCTATAATCTCGCTGCCATCATAGTATAAAGCTTGAGAAACAAACTTTGCTCTATGCGGATGCGGAAACGATTTTAATTCTTCAGTTACTTTTTTGTTGTTGTCATCATACGAGCAATTTTCACCAGCATACCTAGCCGAATAGACTCCAGGCCTCCCGTTTAACAATTCAATTTCCAAACCGGAATCATCCGAGATAACCGGCATTTTATAAATTTCATAGATTGCTTTTGCTTTGATCAGAGCATTCTCATAAAGTGTTGTCCCGGTCTCTACTATATCAATATCGTTCCCTAGATCAGCAAGTGAAACAATTTGAATGCTTGTGTCTTCAAAAAGATTTTTTACTTCTTGAGATTTTCCTTTGTTCTGTGTTGCGAATATAACCTTCAATGAACCCTCTTTAGCAATTCGTTAAAATGATTTTTTCCATCTTGAATCAGTTCATTTTCATCATAAATATTTGATTTTCCATTTTTAACTTTCAATACTCCCTCAACAAACACCGAATCTACATTTTTCTTTGAAGCTGAATAAACTATGCTGGAATAAATTTGTTGTTCATTTAATTGCAGCGGCTGATCTGCCATTTCCAAGTTAAGCAGAACTAGATCGGCTCTCTTACCAGTTTCAATGCTTCCAATTTCTTTTTCGAGATGTAGAGCTTTGGCACCTTCTATTGTTGCCAACCGAAAAACTGTCAAGGCATCCATTGCAGTTGGTCCGTGGATTGGTTTTTGTATTAAAGCAGCGTTGCGCATTTCAGTAAAAGCGCTTAATCCATTATTACATGGTGCTCCATCCGCACCAAGAGAAACCGAAATTCCTTCATTTAACAAGTTGGGAATATTGGCTATACCGGACCCTAATTTTAAATTGGAAGAAGGACAATGTGAAACTCTAACTTCGTTTTTCTTTAGTGACTTGATTTCTTTCTCATTCAGATGTATACAGTGAGCCAGTACTGTATGATCATCGAGCAATCCGATTGTATCAAAATACTCAACATTCTCTTTGCCCGTCATCCAACGAACAGTTTCTACTTCTTTTTTATTTTCTGAAGAATGGGTGTGTAGTATGGAACCCGGAAAATCTTGCATCATTTCTTTTGTTTCTTTTAATAGCTTTTCCGAACATGAAAGAACAAATCTCGGGGCAAAACCAAACTTCACCTTTCCATTACTTGAATTATGAAATGCTTTAGCCCAGTCGTAACTTGATTTAAGATTCCATTCCGTAGTTTCACAAAAGGTTGGATATAATTCATTTTGATCAATAGTACAATTGCCGGCGAATGCTCTCATACCGGAGTTAATCAGTTCTTCAAAAATAATCTCTTGGTGACGAAGTGTCCCCATATCTAAAAGTGTGGTTGTTCCGCCGGTAAGTAAATCATTAATTCCTAATTGTGCAGAAATTCTAAGAGAATCTTTAGAGTGCGAATTTTCGAAAGGGAAAATTCTTTTCTGCAGCCAATCTAGTAGTTCAAGGTCATCAGCAAAACCGCGGAACAAAGTCTGGCAAAGGTGAATATGTGTCTGTACAAAACCGGGAATCAAGGTTAAACTAGAGTACTCAAGCACATCGTAATCTGATTGATTAAAATTAACTAGCGGCTCAATTCTTCCTATTGTTCCATCAATTATTTCAACTGCGTGATTTTCAAGAACATCATTTTTCGAATTAACTGTTACAATCTGCTTAGGGATTAGGAGTTTGGCTTTCATTTTTCTTCTCTGCGAATAATTCATCCATTTTTTCTATTGCGTAACGAAGATGTGGAATTACAATCGATCCGCCAACAATCAAAGCTATGTTAAAAGACTCATACAATTCTTGTTCTGTAGCACCTTCTTGAATCGATCTATCGACATGATAGAGAATGCAATCGTTGCAACGCAATACCATTGAAGCCACCAATCCCATCAGTTCTTTAGTTTTAGAATTAAGCGCACCATCAACATAGGCCTTATTATCCAAGGCAAAGAACTTGTTGTAATCTCTAAATCCCGAATTCAAAATTCGTTCGTTCGTCTCCGCCCGGTAAGAGCGGAATTCATTAACAGTAGTTTTCATTTTACCTCTACTTTCTTTGTAATTCTTTCTTTAAAAACTTTCCCGTAATACTTTTTTCATTTTCAGAAATAAACTCTGGCGTACCGGCAGCGATTATTTCCCCGCCATATTCTCCTCCGCCCGGACCAAGGTCAACAACATAATCAGCTACTTTAACTACATCTAAATTATGTTCAACAACAATTACAGTATTTCCTTTCTCAACAAGCTGATTCAATACTTTCAATAAAATGTTCACATCTTCGAAGTGAAGACCGGTTGTGGGCTCATCCAAAATATAAATTGTATTGCCTGTTTGTACTTTACTTAGTTCAGTTGCAAGCTTAACGCGCTGTGCTTCACCTCCGCTAAGAGTTGTGGCTTGCTGACCAAGCTTTATATAACCAAGACCAACATCATTGAGCGCTTTAACTTTTCTTTGCAGAGCCGGGTAATCCTCGAAAAAGCCAACTGATTCTTCAACGGTCATATCCAGGACATCAGAAATTGTCTTTGTTTTATAGAGAATCTCAAGTGTTTCGCGGTTGTATCTTTTTCCGTTACATACTTCGCAAAGCACGTAAACGTTAGGCAAAAAATTCATTTCAATTTTTTTAAGTCCGTCACCTTCGCACTCTTCACACCTTCCGCCGCTTACATTAAAGCTGAAACGTCCAGCAGCATAACCGCGCATTTTAGATTCAGGCAACTGAGAGAACAAATCTCTTATATGTGTGAACAACCCTGTGTATGTAGCCGGATTTGATCTTGGTGTCCGGCCTATTGCAGACTGGTCAATCTCAATAACTTTATCAACATTCTCTAAACCAAGAATTTCATAAAATGGAAGCGGCGCAACTTTGGAATTGTAAATCTTCTTCATTAAAATTTTCACTAGAGTTTCATTGATCAACGAAGATTTGCCAGAGCCGCTAACTCCAGTAATTGCTATAAAAGTTCCTAACGGAATTTTCAGATTTACATTTTTAAGATTGTTTCCGCTTGCCTTCTTCAACTCGATAAATTTTCCGTTTCCTTTTCTTCTCTCTACTTCATATTCAATTTGTTTTCTGTCTTTCAGGTACTCTAATGTCAGTGACCGAGATTCATTTTTTGTTTTGAGAAAATTTTTCGTATCGCCGTATAAGACGACCTCACCACCATGCACACCGGCTCTAGGTCCCAGATCAATAATATAATCTGCGCTTTCTATCGTTTCACGATCATGCTCAACCACAATAACTGTGTTACCCAAATCGCGAAGGTTCTTTAATGAGTTTATCAGTTTTACATTGTCTGACTGGTGCAAACCTATGCTGGGCTCATCTAGAACGTATAGAACACCGGCCAACTGCGATCCGATCTGCGTTGCCAATCTAATGCGCTGTGCTTCTCCCCCAGCCAAAGTGGCTGCTTCTCGGTGAAGAGTGAGATATTCCAGACCAACAGCAGTCAAAAACTCCAGCCGACTGACGATTTCTTTCAATATTGATTCGGAGATTTTTTTATTTTTGTCAGAAATTGTGTCACTCGAGTGCAATAAAGTCATAAAGTATAGTGCGGCATCAATGGGCATTTTGACCACGTCAGCAATTGTTTTTTCACCC
>JBHEKZ010000325.1:0-3159 GCA_041859025.1 Melioribacteraceae bacterium
ACGGAAATAAAATCTTGCGGCTTTTTGTACTTCTTAAAAAGAGTCTTAGTTACAATGTTTACGCGCGCGTCTGTACATTGAGCCGAAAGAATTGTCGCAATTAAAAGTTCAAACGCGGTTGTATATTCCAGGGCGGGTTGAACTTCCGGATAAACTGTTGCAAGCTTATCAAATACTTTTTTAGCGAATGCTTTTTCTTGTGTTGTAGTCATTATAAAAATTTCTTCTCTTTTAGAATTAATCTTTCGACTGGCCGGCCATTGAGCAAATGCTCTTGGATTATCTCTTCAACATCTTCAACTTTAATTCCGCCGTACCAAATTTGTTCGGGATAAACTACAGCAGCACAACCAAACGCACAAGCATCAAGACAACCGGCGCCGTTAGCCCTTATTTTATTACTAAGCCCAAGTTCCTTAATTCTTTTTTTGAACAGATCGCGCACTTCCTTAGCCCCTTTAGATAGGCAGCATCCGCGCGGATCATCGGCTCGTCTTTCATTCTCGCAGATGAAAATGTGTTTTTCGTACCTTGCCATTTTGAACGCTCTCTTCCAAAAATTCAGTAGCTAATCAAACATAATAAACGTTACTGTTTTTTGCAGGTGTTTTGTTTTTAACTCATGTATTTTTTTAGATAGTTATGATTTTTCAGTGGTGTTGTAAAGGCTACCTTTTTAAAACATTTTTAAGGTTTTTGTATTAAGTTTGTGCACTTAAAAATGCAAAAATAGACTTAATACACTAGGAGAGATGGCAGAGTGGTTGAATGCGGCGGTCTCGAAAACCGTTGTCCCGGGATTCCGGGACCGAGGGTTCGAATCCCTCTCTCTCCGCACAAAAATTGTAAGTCCGGAATACAGTTTCCTCAATAGCTTCTTTCTTGAATAAAAAGCCTTTCAAATGTTAACCGGGAATTTTCGATTACTATTTGTTAGGAATTTCGTTTTCTCTATTCATTTGTTTACCCATCCTAAGCTTGTTGCTTTTTTCTGGAATAAATTTGCACATGAACGATCCGCTTTAGTTGGTATTCTGGCACAATCAGAATCAAGATTAATAGAATTCATAAGTGCTTTTAAATTTTTCATAATTGTAAATGATAATCGAAGATCTTCTCAAACTGATAACTTTTTTCCTCTGCATTGCATTCAAAGTTCGAGAAATTGTTTCTCTCGATGTCCCAGTAAACAGAGCAAGTTCGGACTGAGATGGAAGCCCTTTAATATCGACATCATTCTTTTTATAAATCCCATATTCTTCAGCAAAATATATTAGCGTACGCGCTACTTTTTTTTCAGCGCCCACTAAATTTAATGCTTTTATCATTCTGTGTCTTCTTTGTAAATATGTAGCAAATTCCTTGTTGACATTTCTCAGCATTTGTAAGTTATCTTTCAATAGAGAATCCAAACTGAATTTTGGAATAAAAATGATTTCCGCTTCAGTTATGGTAATTGCTGAGAAACTAGAATTAGAACCATATACTGCTTCTAATAAACCGAATGTATTATATGGAAATAGAAAAGATAAGACTACTTCTTTATTAGTGTTGTTCTCTATAACTAACTTTATCGTTCCGTCAGCAATAACATAGAAGCCTGAGATTTTTTCACCTTCGGTGAAGATTATACTTTTGGGTCTATATTTGATGATTTTAGAACTTGATTTTAAGGATGAAATAATAACTTCTGATAACCCTGCAAACAAAGGTATTTCTTCGATGATACTAAGCATAGATTCATTGTGCAAAATAGAGCACCCTCCAATAAAAATTATTTCTGGTACAAGTATTAATTAAATTTAGTCCTTATTAATAATGATCAAAATGATTTTTGAAATATCACTTAAAGAAAATATGTAGCTAATAGAAATTCAAAACCTCCCTGAAATTAAATTCACCTTTCACATACGTATAAATGAAATATATATTACTCACACCCAAAAATTAAGCGAAATGTTGTAAGCGTCCTTAATTTAGATTTAAGATCTATTTGTTATTCAATTTTATTGTGCTTCAACACAGCATTCCGGTTACTTAAAAAAACAAATGTCTTTGTCACAATGTAGTTCCCAGCATTCAGCTGATATAAGTACTCAGCGCTAGGGAATGACGTGCCCCTGTTTCGGGTTTCAACCAAAGTCGTTACTTAACAAAAAGCGCTCACCTTATGTTTATCTTAAAATCTATTACAATGTATAAATTATTTTATTTCTTCTTTCCCATCTATATGTAGTGCAAATCTTCCTCTTGATCTGGGATGAACATTATCATTTCTTTCCCAAGGCCAACCACCAAAAGTAGTTTTTTCGTAATCTAAAAATGCTTGTCTAATCTCCTCTTGCGTATTCATAACAAAAGGCCCATACTGAGCAACCGGTTCATTAATCGGTTTGCCTTGTAGCAGAACTAAGCTGCTTTCCGAATCACCATTTATAAGAATCAGTTCTGCATTTGCATTTATATCCACACAATTATTAACAGAAATACTATTACCGTCGAGCGTTATCGAAGAACCTTGATAGAAATAGAGACTGCGATTTAATTGCTTGTGTGAAGTAGGAATCATCCACTCAGCTCCGGCTTCAAGTTTTACTATCCATATAGATATGTCATTCTCATTATCTGCTGCCCATGAATCGGGCGCAGGAGCCGGCGCAGTTACATTGTTTATTTTTCCAGCTATTACCCTAACCGATATACTTTTGTTCAGCACATCCTTTGTTACAAACACCGGAATATCTTCATTCCAAATCATTTTAAAGTGCGGTTCGGCAAATTTTTTATTCTTCGGGAGATTAAGCCAAATCTGAAACAGTTCAACCGGATTTTCTTTATCCATATTAAGAAGCGGAAACATCTCGCTGTGCTGTAATCCCTTTCCCGCCGTCATCCACTGTACATCGCCGTTACCGTAACGCCCTGCTTGTCCATGAGAATCGGAATGATCCACAAATCCATTCATAACAACAGTAACGGTTTCAAAGCCGCGGTGCGGATGAGCCGGAAAACCGGGGACTTTATCTCCATGATACATGCGCCAGCCATCTTTCGGAACAAAATCGTTTCCAATATTCCTGCCAGCAAGTGAAGCTGCCGGTCCCATCTCCTCATTACCTTTTGGGAACTGGTCCCTGTGGTGAACGCAAAAGAGAAACG
>JBHEKZ010000414.1:0-5169 GCA_041859025.1 Melioribacteraceae bacterium
AGCTCAATGGGAGGCAGTAGCAGAGGAGGTAGCAGTTGGGGAGGAAGTAGCGGCGGCGGCGGTTTTGGAGGTTTTTCTGGCGGCGGCGGCTCTTTTGGCGGCGGCGGCTCCAGCGGAAGTTGGTAATTTAGCGCATTTTCGCATTTTTATTAGTCTAAACAGACTGGAAAGCTGAAATTTATCGTTGAATCATACAAATCATATATTTTTTTCTTAGTTAAACGATCTTCCTTGCAGTATTAACCTTGATTTATTATTATTTCAAAGGCATTGGATAACATTATAGTTGGAATAGCGCTCTTTAACGATAGTGATTTTTTCGCGGCACATGATTTTTTTGAAGATTGCTGGATGGAATGCGAACGTGAAGAAAGAAAATTCTATCAAGGTTTAGTTCAGGTTTCTGTTGGGAGTTATCATTTAATTTCCGGAAACTACAAAGGATGCGTAAGTCAATATAAGAAGGCCGAAAAAAAGTTAAGAGGATATTCAGCTGTTCATAAAAAAATTAATTTAGCTTTACTTCTGGATCAAATTGAACCGATAGTTTTTGATTTAGGAGAAAATCCAAAGAATGTAGACCCAAAGAAGTTTTGGAACCGAATTCCGAAGATTGAAGTAACAAAATAAATTTTCAAAATAACCTAAGGAGGCCGATATGGCAATAAAGATAACTGATGAATGTATTAATTGTGGTGCATGCGAACCGGAATGCCCGAACACAGCAATTTATGAAGGCGGGGCAGATTGGAAAATAGGTGATAAAGCTTTTAGCGGTGATGCAACTTCACCTGCCGGTGCTAGCGGATTCTTTTCATCCGATTATTTTTTCATTGTTCCGGATAAATGTACAGAATGTGTTGGCTTCCACGATGAACCTCAATGTGCGGCTGTTTGTCCGGTTGATTGCTGTGTTCCAGATCCTGCTCACGTAGAAGATAAAGATGCTTTGTTAGCAAAGAAAGAGCATCTTGATAGTTTAGGAAGATAATCTTCTGAAAATAATTCAAAAGAAAAAGGGCTTGAACAACAAGCCCTTTTTTATTTTAAAAAGTTAGTCTGAATAATTCTATTCGAGTAGTTTGTGATTCACGGAAATTATTGAATGAGTTTATCTTTCGATCCGGCAAGAGTAGTGAATTATTTTTTGTCGGGGATTGAGGGGCAAGAATGTGTGAATAAAGTAAAGAGCCGATTATCGGTGAAAAAAACGCTACATAATACATTGGATGATTCGACACTTTAATTTGTGATGCAATTAAACCGGTTGCCAAAGTTAAGCCCCAGCTACAACCAAAATTTAGCCAAGGATCAAGATTTGGATTTTCCTCTTTGGCTATCAAATAGATCATTGTAGGAAAACCTATTCCGTAGCCTAGAGCAAAACCAATCACACCACCACCTAACATAGCCCAACCATCTTGAGTACTAATGCTTGCTGCAATTGCAAATCCAGCTAGTGTAGAAACAAGTGTGACTCCGCTACCAGCTAATAATTCAAATGCGATTTTACCTGCTACTGGAGATTGATTGTAAGAGTTGTTCAATTTGGATGAATCTGGGGTTACTATTTTAGCAACGCCACTTTCTGACAGGTAACAATCGAGTGTATCATTTTCGGTGGGGGTGAAAAATCTCCAGATCCCTTTTTCGCTTTTCACAGCTGCAGCTTGTGCTGCTTTCAGATCTGTAGATTCATGAGTTCCAATATTATTAATGAATTTGCCGTAGCCATTCATCAAAAAACTTTCGTTCAAATTCAAGTCTTGGAGTGTATATTTCTTGTAAAGAAATACCAAAGTGTAGCGATTGTTTTGATCAACCGAAACAGAATCCAGTTCTAGCTTAGCTTTATTATATCCGCCTATGTATTCCTTTGCAAAACCGGATATAGCTCTGAGAAATGGTATTGAAGATGAATCGGAAGGAGCATCTACACCGGCAAGTTTTACAATTCGTCCATCGGATAGTTTGAATAGGTTTGCGTCTAAGATTTCGCTAATGGTTACAGTTTGACAAAGTAAAACCGACTTTGCTATTAGGAGAAGAGCAAAAGTGTTTCTTAATAAGCGCATTTTACCCCGCTTTTATTTTAAACTTATTAAACCAAATAATCTATTTCAAAGGAGAAATTTTACCACACTAAAACCGTTGTAACCGGAAAATGATCTGAAGGAAATTTGCCGTTATAGCTGTCTTTTACAATTTCTGCGGCTTTTACTTTGAAATGTTTAGAAATAAAAATGAAATCTATTTTCTCTCCGCTGGTTACACCCTTGAATTCGTTGAATGAACCTTCGTTAGCCGATTTTTTGTGTAAAACTCTGTATGAATCGTTTAATCCGCTGTCTGTTATTGTTCTTATTGCGGGATTCGTATCTCCGCAATTAAAATCTCCGGTTAGAATTTCGGGCAGCTTCTCTTTCTGCATATTCATTTTAGAGATTAACATCTCTGTGCTTTTTTCTCTGCTTGGCTGCGATTCATGATCAATATGCAAATTATAGAAGTAGAATTTTTTCTTGCTAATAGAATCAGTGAATTTTGCCCAAGTGCAAATCCTAGTAATATTGTTTCCCCAATTTTTTGAACCAGGAACGGTCGGTGTTTCGGAGAACCAGAAAGTTTCAGTTGTATCAGCACTAAAACGGTTTTTATCATACAAGATGCAAGAATATTCGCCGGCTTGTTTGCCGTCATCTCTGCCAACACCAATCAGAGCCATGTTAGGCAACTGTTTAAGAATTTCTTCAATCTGAAAAGTTAGTGCCTCTTGCAACCCTAAAATTTCCGGTCCGAATTTCTTGATTGTAGAGAAAAGATTTTCGCGGCGGAATTGCCAGCTGTTCTCACCATCGTTTGCAGTACCGTAACGGATGTTGAATGTCATTACTTTTAGATCGCTGTTTGGTTTTGTTTGTGCTTGAATATCCGATGCAAAAAGGGCAAACGAAAACGCCAACAAGAAAATTGTAAAAGCAGATTGAACGAGAGTTTTAAGCTTTTTGTTGTTCATACTAAAATTCCATAGTTTTTAGATACACTTAACTTAATAATTACACAAACAAACATAAAACTTTACTATGAATATTGGTCCATATGAATTAAAAGTTATCGAGACGGGATCTTTTGCGCTGGATGGTGGTGCAATGTTTGGAGTTGTTCCCAAACCTTTGTGGCAGAACACAAATCCGCCGGATGAGTTAAACAGAATAACCTTAAATGCACGCAATTTATTTCTGAAGAGCAATTCACAAAATATTTTAATAGATACCGGAATTGGCAGCGGCTGGGATGCAAAGTTTAACCGAATTTATGGAGTTGATTATTCCGAGTACACTCAAAAAAAATCATTTGAGCAAAATGGAATTGATCCCGAAAAAGTTACTGATGTAATTCTAACACATCTTCACTTTGATCATACCGGCGGCTCAACATTCAACAAAGATGGTAAATGGCTCCCTACTTTTCCAAACGCTACTTATCATGTTCAGAAAAAACATTTTGAGTGGGCGCTAAATCCATCAGAGCGAGATAAAGCCAGCTTTATTCACGATCGGTTTATGCCGCTGATGAATGAAGGAATCTTAAAACTTTGGGATGATAATGTGTTTAACGAACACATTGAATTAATTGTTGTAAACGGGCATACGTTTAATCAACAGTTGGTGAAAATTGCGGATTCAGCCAACACGCTCTTATATTGTGGCGATCTGATCCCTACGAGCTCACATATTCCAATTCCTTACGTAATGGGCTATGATCTTCAGCCTATCGTTACTGTTAATGAAAAGAAAGAACTTCTTCCTCGCGCGGTAGATGAAAATTGGCTTCTGTATTTTGAGCACGACGCATTTGGTGTGGCCTCAACAGTCAGCAAAACAGATCGTGGATTCTCAATTAAAGAAAAATTAACGGTGCTGCCAGAATGAATTTACCAGAAGGATTTTTGAAAGTCTGCAGAGTCAATGACCTAAAAGATAAAATCGGTCAGCGTTTTTTTGTCGATGATGTTGATGTTGCACTATTTAGAATCGGTGAGGAAGTCTATGCTCTGAGTAATATTTGTATCCACCAAAAAGCCGCAATAATCTATGATGGTTATATTGAGAACAATTGTGTTTACTGCCCGGCCCACGGCTGGATGTTTGATCTGCGCACCGGAAAATTCCCGCAAGGATTAAAAGGACTTGATGCTTATGAAGTGAAGATTCTAAATGGTGATGTGTATGTCAAAGTTTTTAAGAAAGAACTAAACTGGTGAAAACCTATTTCGAAATTATATAGATGAAAATTTCAAACGAAATAGTAATTCATAAAGCTCGCGAACTTGGTTTTGATTTAGTCGGGTTTTCAAATGCTGAAATTTTAACAGAAGAAACATTGCATTTGCAAACCTGGCTTGGACTTGGATTTAATGCTTCGATGGAATACATGAGCCGGAATTTTGAAAAACGCCAAGATGTAAAACAAATTCTTCCTTCCGCCAAAAGTGTTATCTCTTTAGCACTCAATTATTATACACCGTCACAACATTCTGAAAAAATAGAGAGTGGGAAGATTTCAAGATATGCTTGGGGAAAAGATTATCATTTGGTAATCTGGGCAAAACTGGAACTGCTGGAGGAATACTTAAAATCAATCGATGAAAGATTTGAATCGAAAAGTTATGTTGATACCGGTCCGGTTATGGATAAAGCGTGGGCAGTTAGAAGCGGAATCGGCTGGCTTGGGAAAAATTCAAATGTTATTAACAAAGAAATCGGCAGCTGGTTTTTCATCGCAAACATAATCACAAATTGCGAATTTGAAAGCTCAACTCCTGTTCCCGACTTATGTGGTTCATGTACTGCGTGTATCGATGCATGCCCTACAAATGCAATCGTTCAGCCGCAAGTTGTTGATGCGAACAAGTGTATTTCATTCCTAACAATTGAGAACAAGGCAGAAATAAGCCAAGAATTCAAAGGAAAATTTGACGGTTGGATTTTCGGCTGCGATGTTTGTCAGGATGTTTGTCCTTGGAACAAAAAATTCTCGGAACCAACTTTACTGCAAGATTTTCAGCCAAGAGGAACTAATTTACTCCTCAATGAAGTTATCAATATGAAAGATGAAGAATTCAAAACTAGATTTGAAACAAGCCCGATTAAGCGCACAAAGCTAAGC
>JBHEKZ010000550.1:0-2501 GCA_041859025.1 Melioribacteraceae bacterium
CGGTAAATCATCTTTAGGAATGATTTTGGCTTTGCTTAACTGCTTTGCTAAAACATCCAATTTGTCTTCGAGAGATTTTTCTTCTTCTGATAAAACTATTTCTTCTTTTATTTCCTCGATAAATGAAGGGCGCATTACTTCACTTATTGAATTTCTTTCTTCAATTATACTTTCGATGTGCTTAACGTAAGAAGTATAAGTAGTATCATCACCAATTAGATCGGAGCCGATCTTAGCAACTATCTTTGCCTCTTCTTCCTTACCTTCGTAGGCCTTAGCAATTGCCAAGACCAAAAAAGCGGATGCATAATTTGGAAATAAATCTATCCCTTCATCAAGAATTTTAATCGCTTCAAGATAATTTCCGTTTGCAATTTCATTAGCAGCTACACGAGCGAATAAAGGCGAGCTGTGATTGAACTCGTAAATTAATTTCACTCTCTCCGCAGATAAATCTTTCTTCAAAAAATTACTCTGCTAATTGTTGTCGTTTAAGATAAGACTGTCTAAGCGACATTAAGGAAACTGTTGCAAAGCCAAAGAAAAACATCAGCTGAAATGGAATAGCTGAAATTTCCATAAAGTAAACAGCGGCTACAACACCAATCAAACAGTAAACTGCTAAAAGCAATTCGATATAAGTTGATGGCTGAATTTTTGTTTTAGCTAAATATTTATTTTTCTCCGATGAAAGCTGATCAGATTTTTTTTCTACTTTGAATTTAGGTGTGCGAACAAATTCGCTTTTTCTGCTCATCAATCCTTCTACAACTGCGCGTGTATTATTAAGCGTAAAGCCCATGCTTCCGGCCATAAACAAAGGGAATAGAGCAATCTTTTTTCTCCAGTCCGGATGAACATCCTTCTGTGCATAGAGATAAAACAAAAATGTACTTATGAATGCAACTATAAAAATTGCCATGAAGTTGAAGAAGTTCCAATACGGTCCGGCATTTTTAATGAAGATTAACGGCACATTCAAAATTCCGGCTAGTAGCGTAAATGGAAACACCAAATTATTTGTTAGATTAAATGTTGCCTGCAGTTTTACTCGTAAAGGAATTTTACCTTTCCAAACCAACGGCAATAATTTTTTGCTTGTTTCAATAGCGCCTTTCGTCCAGCGGAATTGCTGAGCTTTTAGTGCATTCATTTCAGCTGGTAATTCAGCCGGAGTTGTGAAATCGCGCAAGTAAACAAATTTCCAACCTCGTAGTTGAGCGCGATAGCTAAGATCAAGATCTTCTGTTAATGTGTCGGCGTTCCAGTTGCCTGCATCTTCAATACATTCTTTCAGCCAAACACCGCCGGTGCCATTGAACTGAATAAAGAACCCGGCTTTATTGCGAACAGTCTGCTCAATAACAAAGTGTCCGTTAAGTGCAAGTGCTTGAATTCTTGTGAGTATAGAATAATCTTCATTCAAATGTTCCCATCGTGTTTGAACGAGACCGATTTTATCGCTGGTGAAATAGCGAAGTGTCTTGCGTAAGAAATCTTTTTTCGGAATAAAGTCGGCATCAAAAATTGCAATGTATTTAACCTTTGCAGATTTCATTCCCTCTTTTAATGCGCCGGCTTTAAATCCTTCTCTGTTGCTTCTTCGCACGTGCTGAATATCGAAACCGAGATCTTGTTTTTCTTTTACGAGCTTTGCAACAACATCTACTGTTTCATCGGTTGAATCATCTAAAACTTGAATCTCTAACTTGTCTTTAGGGTAATCTATTTCGCAGATTGAATCTATTAGTCTTTCTACGACATACATCTCGTTATACATCGGCAATTGTATTGTAACTATATCTTCAGTATCAATCTCTTTGGGTTTTGGAATGTTGTTTCTGTATTTGTGATGATAGAACATCATTACAAATCCGTGGCTTCCGAAAACAAGAATAATACTTAAAGAAACTATATAACTAAAAAGAACAATTTCGTCGAAGATCATAAATAAGTTTTACCTCAATTTGTAATAGATTATTCAAGCATTTTAAATGCTTTGAAAGTATTTACCAGTTTGAAACCACACCTAATAAAATATCATCGGTAATTTTATCAATTGCTGTCTCAATAGCAGCTTTGCGAGCGGTTGTTACGTCGCCGGTTAAAGTATAATCACCATAATTAGAAAAACTTCTCTCAAAGATCGTTTGTTTTTTTACTAGATCTTTATAGATGATTTGTACACTCATTGTAACTCTGCGAGAGGAAACTTTTTCTCCTCCGCTAATGGTTGATGGCGCGTCTGTTATTGAAACTATTGAGCCGTCAATAAATGCGTTTGCATTGGTTCTGCTTCCAACATAAAGTGTGTTATCATCAATAAATTTTTGAGTTAACTGACGAGTTACTCTGTCTCCAAGATTAAACTCACCGGAACCGCTTCGGTCTTGTAATACCGAAATGAAAATTGTTTTGAGGTGAGATGGAACTGAAGCTCCCGAAAAGGAATAACTGCACGATTCCAATAATAAAACAGAAATAATAAGCAGAGCAAAAAG
>JBHEKZ010000141.1:0-10858 GCA_041859025.1 Melioribacteraceae bacterium
CTGAATAGCACCCATCGACAAATTGATTGTCCAGCCGGCTAAGCCTCCATTTGATTCATCTTTAACTCCATTTCCATCCCAGTCGTCGAACTTCATTCCACATATCGAACCATTATTAATAACAACTGGAGATGTAGTGCCTTCAATAATTACATTTTTATGAGTAGCAAATGAAGGGGTCATCGCCAAACCACCATTAAGAGTATACGGGTAAATTCTAACAGAAAAGGTTTGCCCATTCTGCACCGGCACGTTTATATTTTTTGAAAATGTTTGAACAGAAGTATTTAAGTAATTCAGCGGAGTTGAATTAAGCTGTACTTTAGTATTCCATCCATCTATTGAATACCAAACTTCAGCTTTTATTATGTTGAAATCAGTCCCTAAAGGATTATCGCTATAGTTAAATGAAATATATTGAACAGTAAAATTATTACCGGAAGTCGGACTCGCATCAAACTGAATATAACGTGTGTAATCGGGAAGTCCAGCTATCCAACCAGTGCCTTGATTGCCCGTCCACAATCTCTGGCCATTTGCAACATATGGATTAAAGACAGAGAGAAGATAAGATCCTGATCCCGAACCAATTGTTTCTGCAGATGCCTGAATATTTCCAACCGGTGTGTTTGCATTTTGATTGCTTGTAAGCGGCCATGTTACTGATGCAACTTGTGCCGAAAGATTTGTAAAAAAGACGATAGTTAGAATCGCCAACCATTTGTATATTTTTTTCATAGTTAACTCGGCAGATTTCATTTTACTATTTCTCCATTCTTGATCTTTATACTTGTTTTACTTTTAAGATTCTTTAGAGATAACTTCAAATTGTTAATTTTATCCGACGGAACATTTGGATCATTTTCAAGATCTTCGATTGCATCTTCTATTGATTTGTATTCCTTCACGTTATCAACTTCTTTCTTGATGAGAAGAAGCGGGGCTGAATCCGAATGTTTTTTTTTGAAGATTCCCAATAGCTTCTCGATTATATTCACTCTTTCTACCCGAATTTTATACGAAACTACTTAGCAGAATTAGCCGTTACAATAGCCAATAAGGTTACGGTTCTTGTGATTAAGCTAACGGTATGAATAGATAATTTAACGGTATGTTAGTTGGTAGTACTAGATAACGGAGTTATATTTTTATAAAGTGGAGGCGGTAACGATACGATAATTTCAGTACCATGAGAACGACTGTCATTACTGCTCAAATCTTCGAACATAATAGGCTTTGGAATTTCCATTTTTGCACTTAGAAGTTTAAGGCGCTCTTCAATAATCTGAATACCCTTTGAAATGTGATCTTCCTTTTTGTTTTTTTTCGCCTCATTAATTCCAATTCCATTATCCGTTACTTTTATTATTAGCGATCTGTAAATAATTGCATCGATTTCAACATTTTCAAAATTGAACGAGATTGTTAAAAATCCTTTAGTACCGGAATTAATAATTCCATGCCAGAGAGAATTTTCAACAAAAGGTTGAATAATCATGTTAGGTATCAGAATAAAATTGGTTTCAACATCTCTTCCAATTGAAATCTCATAAGTGAAGCGATCCTGGAATCTCAGCTTTTCAAGATCGAGATAAATCTTAAGTCTATTAATTTCTTCAGCTAAGAGAATGAACCCGCTGCCCGCTGTATCTAAATTTTTTCTGATTAGTTTTGCCATCATAGCAATATAATCGTTTGCTTCTTCGTTCCTCTGGCTATTGATAAGATACTGGACTGAATTAAGCGAATTAAATATAAAATGTGGATTCATCATTGCAGAGAGAGCCTCATGCTTCAATGTATTAATGCGCTCATTTAATTCTATCTGCTCGCTAATTCTTTTTGTTTTTTGTTTGGTACGCCAAAGCACAGCCGATAATGCCAAAGAGAAAAGTAATAAAAAGAACCCCGCCTTAAACCAAACAGTTTCTGTGAAACCGGGTTTAACTACAAACGAGAGTAAATATGGTTTACTCCATTTTGAGTTTTGAGTCTTAGCAATAATCTTAAGATTATATGTTCCGTTTTGAAGAGAGCTGAAATTTAGTATGCTGTTATTAGTTTCGAACCATACGTCATTTAATTTGTATTTATAAACAAGAGAACGGGGCGAAGAGTAATTTATTGCCGAGATATCAACAGTTACGTTATTCTTGTCTCGATCAAACGTCAAGTTAGTGAAGTTCAAATATGTTGTGTTTCCGCTTACGACTTTGTTAAGAATAATCTTAGGAGGTTCAATTTTGTAACTATCGTATGATTTGATAGCTATCTCTGACAAGCCATTGCTCGTTCCAACATAAAGCTTATCCGATTCCCGATCAGACAAAAGTGAAATAACTTCATTAGAGGCCAACCCGGAGTGGTCATCAATTTGCCTAATTGTATAACCATCGTAAACAAAAACTCCTTTCATATTTCCTATCCAAATCCTATCTAACTTGTCAGAGGTAATAGAAGTAGAGTTTGACAAATCAAAACCACCGATATTCGTATAGCTTGATATTGAATCATTGATAGCTCTAATCCTTGCGATACCATTTGAACCAGCAAACCATAAATCATTTTTTTTATCCTGATAGACGCAAACAATTTTTGAATTGAGAACCGGATTGTCCAGGAATAAAACTTTATTCCATTTACTAATATCGGGTTCATCTTTTTCATAACTCAATTTGCACACACCTAAATTCGAAGCGAACCATAGGTTTTTTCCCGAATCCTCAAAGATGTAATTAATACGGTTGTGGATTTGCTTATTGCCAATTGCGTATATAAAGGGTGGGTTATTTGTTACCGGAAAGTCCTTTTCTATCCGAATGTTATTTCCAGTACTGCCAAATAAAAATAAGCCCTTATTCGTCTCACAAAAAGACTGAAACCGCATAAAACGAAACTTTTGATCTTTGTACTGTGCATAAGCCGATTTGGCTTTTTCAGAAGTCAGCGACACTACTAAATATTTTTCGGAGGGTATAAAATTATTTATATAGCCGGTAACATTTTTTCCGGAACTATATTTTAATGGTTTAATTACTCCATTATCTAAAATGCTGATGCCATTAAGTGTACCTAATATAATTTTTCCAGACTCACTTTTTTGAATACAATTTATGTAGCTATTAGTTAATCCATCTTTGTCAGAATAATTTTGAATATGCAGATTATTTAAGCAGTAAACTCCTTTGCCATATGTGGCAACCCAAATATTCCCCTCATCATCTTGAATCATAGAATTAATAAGAGTTTTCTCTAATCCGAGTTGCGCCCCTATATTAAATATTTTTGTTGAACCATTTGGAATGCAGTAAAATCCTTTTCCCTTAATTGAAAACCAAATATTTTGTTGAGAATCCAATAATAGATTAAAAATTATATTTTCTTCATACAATCTAACACTATACTGCTTTATCACCTTTTTGTTTTTGACGACGTAAATGTTGCCATTCCCTCCAATTAGGGAACTCCCATCTTTATACCAAGTTGTACTATACAGGTTTTCGGCTGGCAAATTTACAATGTGCAATTTTTCCAGTTTCTTATTTTTTATTTCGTATAAACCTCCAGAGGTTAAGGCGATTAAATCATCATCACGAGATCTACATAATCTATTAACAACAAGTGGATGAGTCCTCAACAAAGAGAAATCACTATTACCGATTAATCCAATCAAACCATAAGTTTCAAATGCGTATACTATACCATGCGCCTCTACAAGCTGTGAAATATTAAATCTTTTCTCTTTAGTCTCATTATAATACTTTTCAATGTTGTTGTTTCTTATTACGTTAATTCCTTTCTCATGATTTCCTATATAAATATTTCCATCTGTTCCCATTAATAAAGATGTGAGCGAATTCGAATTAAGCCCTTCGGTCATACTATAAGTAATGAATCTACTACCATCGAACCTATTCAGTCCATTTAACGTTGCAAACCATATAAATCCATTACGATCCTGCACAATATCGTATACGGTTGAGGAGGCTAATCCTTCTAATGTAGTGTAGTGATAATATAACGGAGCTTGTGAATAAATTACTGATATGTGAAATAATAGAACGAATAGAATTTGATTTTTTTTAAGAGCCATACTCAAATGGAGTTTAGAGTTCTTTTAATCTTTTGGGTGAATTCAGTTATTCTACGGCGCGAGACTTCTATTTTACTGCCATCCGTCATCAAAACATGTCTTCCATCTTTAGATGAATATGTTCTAATGTATTTGAGATTAATTAAATGTGATTTATGAACTCTAAAGAAATTTTCTTTTGGAATTGTCTCTTCAAAATCTTTGAGAGTGCGGGAAACTATTGCTTTCTTCCCTTCTTTAACAATTACATGGGTATAGCATCCTTCAGCTTCCAGACGAATTATATCATCAACGTCCAGCACATTAAAACCATTTGAGGTAGGTATAATAATTTTTTCGCTAATTTCTGTTGGAGCGGCTGTTGATTGTTGATCTTTTACCATCAGGAGTTTTTTTACCGTTTGTTTTAACTCCTTTATCTCAACCGGCTTCAGGATATAATCTGCAACTCCCTCTTTTACTGCTTTTATAGCAAATTCGGCATGTGCTGTAACAAAAACAACTTGAAAGCTTCGCTTGTTGTACTCCCCTAGAAAATCAAATCCGTCGAGTAGCGGCATATTGATATCAAGGAATACTACCTCCGGGTTATGTAATTGAACTAGTTTTTTTGCGCTTACAGCTGAGTCTGCCGTTCCGAGCACTTCGACTTCATGACAGTAAGTTTCAATTATCTTTTTAAGGTTTTCTCTGCCCAATAGCTCATCATCAACAATTATGGCTGTTAACTTAGATGGTGAATTATTTATTCCCATTGAAACGCTTTCTCTTTCATGTAGAAATAATTTCACAAAGTACTTACGAAGTTGATTAATTGTGCGTTTGGGACATTCGAATCAACAAATAATAAATCACTTCTTATTTGCAATGCCAGCACAAATATTTGCCACATAATAGCACACAAGGTCTTAAAATCATAGTACTATTTTAATACTTCTGATAAGCAAAAGAGCGGCTGGTAGCCGCTCTTTTTTATTTCTGTTCGAATCCTTAAACCGTTTAGCAGTTTATTTCAGCAGAATGAATTTTCTAGTGGCTATAAATTGATCAGCACGTAGTCGATAAAAATAAATTCCACTTGCTAAATCTGCAGCATTAAATTGCAGCGAATGTTCTCCATATTGCAATTCGTTATCAAGTAGCGTTGCAACATTTTTACCGCTTATATCAAAAACTTCCAAAACAACTTTTCCCGAAACCGGCAAGGAGAAATTAATGGTTGTAATTGGATTAAAAGGATTAGGAAAATTCTGAGCTAAACTGTAAGTAAAAGGTATTTCTAAATTATCAATATCAGTACCTGTAGGCTTGCTGTTTTTATCTCCAGGATTTGCAACTGCAGAAGATGTACCGGGATTTGCTTGGCCAATTTTCCAAGTGCCATTTGGATCTTGTAACTCTTGACCATTTGTAAATCCATCACCATCGGAATCGAAAGCAGCCAGAGCAGCGCTCCATTTTACATTGCCTTGATTATCTAAAAAGCTTTGTTCAACTTTTTGTCCAAAAGCATTCCTTGCTCCACCGCCCGCCGCAGAAACGTGGCAATTAGCACATCCGAATTTTGCACCATTGGGTATTTGATTAACACGGAAATCCATTGCATTTAGTGTTAAAGTAAAAATCGAAATAAATGCAGCCGTAATATGTAGAATTCTATTTTTCATATTAACGCCTTTCTTACACTTTGGTTTATAAAGTTTTATAAATGATTACCCACGCATTTTGTCGAGCAGTTCGTTTATTACTTTGGATTCTTCCGGTGTTAAACTCTGGAAAAACGCGTCGTATTGATCATTAAGCTTGTCAATCTCAGAAAGCATATCTAGTCCCTTCTGAGTTATTAATACGTCAACCCTTCTTCTATCAACTGGGCATAAATCCCTTTTAACATAACCCTTAACACGAAGCCTTTCTACTAAACGGGAAGCGTCCGACATTTTATCAACCATTCTGTCTTTAAGAAGGTTTACTGTTGCCGGATTAGGATACTGTCCCCGCAGAATTCTAAGTATGTTATATTGATTTCCGGTGATATCATACTCAGCAAATAACTCGGCTTGTTTATTCATAAGCCAGCTGTAAGAATAAATAATATTAACAGCCAGCTTATGAAATTCATTCCGAAATCTGGATTGTTTTATTTCTTCTTCTAATTTCATTTTGCTTTGTTTAATTCGAGATTAACATTGATTGCAACTTCTTTGCTTACAACAGCGCCACCGGCTTCAATTAAGTTATTCCACTTTACATTGTAATCCATTCTGTTTAATTCACCGGAAATTTTGAAACCGGCCTTTGTATTTCCCCAAGGATCTTTAACTGTTCCGTTAAAAATTACATCAAGAGTAATTTGCTTTGTTACATCACGCATTGTGAAATCGCCAACTAATTTGTACTTCTTTCCATCAACCTTTTTGAATGATTTACCAACAAAAGTAATTTTGGGAAATTTCTCAGCGTTAAAGAAATCGTCCGATTTTAAGTGTTTATCACGGCCTTCATTTTCGGTATTAATACTTGCCACATCAATCGTAAAATTGATTTTTGCGTCGGTAAAATCATCGCTTGCCGTTTCAATATCTGCGTTGAAAGACTTAAACTGTCCGGTAACCTCAGAGATAACCAAGTGTGTTACAGAAAACCCAACATTACTGTGAGATTTATCTACATTCCATTTTGTTTGCGCATTAACAAAAGTGAAACCTAAAACGAGAAGAACTGCAAAAACTGCTTTTTTCATTTATTTTACTCCTTTCAAGAGATTTTTTGTTGTTAATTAAAATATGTGTTGTGACATATATTGTTACAACGTCGAAAAGTGTAAAAAAAGTTCACTGGATGTGAAAAAAAATTACAGCATTAAATGAGGGTACATAAATGGTTGAATTTTTTGCTCATCCTCAGAAGTTCCATGGCACTGCTGACACTTCTCCACATAAAACACGTTCGGGGCCTCTATGTCCTCAATTTCAAAAAAACCCAAAATTGACTGACAATTGCGGCATTGAATAATGTGGCTTATTTGAGAAAGACCAACACATGATGGACAAAGTGGAGTTTGCTTCATTTCCACGTATGTATTTATCGGAAATACAGAATTACATTTTGAGTTACTGCACAGAATGTATCTAGGGAAACCCGTATCAATTGGTTCGATTGTGTTCTCCTTTTGAAAAGCGAACGAAAGATATAAATAGCTCCACCCCAAATAAATGCAAAAAATAATCCTAAGCTCACCAAATTTTATTCATTCAAATTGTTATTTTTATTACGTTCAATTAGGAGAAACAATGGATAGAATTCCTTCATTTAAAGCATATGATATTAGAGGCAAGGTACCGGGAGAATTAAATCCCGAATTAGCTTACAAAGTTGGCCGGGCAGTAGCAGTATATCTTAAAGCCAAATCAATAGTTATTGGGAGAGATGTTCGTAAATCTTCACCGGAACTAGCAGAGGCTTTGTCTAACGGAATTAATGACGCCGGCGGCGATGTATTTGATTTAGGTTTATGCGGAACCGAAATGATTTATTTCGGCACTCCATATCTTGACGCGGATGGCGGTGTAATGATTACGGCAAGCCACAACCCGCCGGAATACAACGGATTAAAGTTTGTAAAACGCGCTTCTGTACCTCTTGGTTACGATTCGGGCTTAAATGTTATTGAACAAATGGTTCTAAAAAATGATCTTGGTGAAGTTGCTGAAGTTAGAGGAAAAGTAATTCAAAAAGATATTTTAGATGTGTTTATTTCCAATCTTCAAAAATTTTATGATGCAAAAAAAATCAATCCCTACAAAGTTGTTGTAAATGCTGGTAACGGTTGTGTTGGACCCGCTCTTGATGTTCTCGAAAGATATCTGCCCGTAGAAATGATAAAAGTCTTTCACGAACCGGATTCGAATTTCCCAAACGGTGTTCCAAATCCCTTGCTGCCGGAAAACAGACAGCCTACTATAGATGCGATAAATAAATACAAGGCAGATCTTGGTGTTGCTTGGGATGGTGATTACGACCGTTGCTTCTTTTTTGATGAAAAAGGAACATTCATTGAAGGGTACTATATAGTTGGGATTCTTGCTAAGTCGATTCTGAAAACTAATCCTGGCGAAAAAATTGTTCACGATCCCCGCCTAACATGGAATACAGTTGATGAAGTTAAGAAAGCAGGCGGAACAGCTGTTGTTTCCAAGAGCGGCCATGCTTTCATCAAGCAAAAAATGAGAGAAGTAAACTCGATTTATGGCGGAGAGATGTCGGCTCATCATTACTTCCGAGATAATTTCTATTCCGACAGCGGTTTGATTCCGTTTCTACTGATTCTGCAGTTGATGGCGGAAGAAAAGAAATCGCTTTCGCAATTAGTGGAAGAAATGGTAAAGGCATACCCATGTTCCGGTGAAATTAACTCTACCGTAAGCAATGCACTTGAAAAGATTGAGTTAATCAAACAAAAATACAGCGATGGAACTTTAGATGAGCTCGACGGTCTAAGCATTGAATATCCGGAATGGCGATTTAACATAAGAATGAGCAATACGGAACCACTTGTGCGACTTAATGTTGAGACAAGAAGTGATGAAAAATTGTTAGTGGAAAAAACAAAAGAATTATTAAATTTGATTAGAAATTAAAACCGATTTATATTTGTGACGTCAAAAGACTTGAGAACAATTCAAGTCGGAGAAAAAATGGCAAACGGACAAGAAAAAACTATAGATGTAGATAAACTGCTGAAGAATAAATTAAAAGCAGTTAGCGTAGGATCTTTGGAAACTGCTATCTCCAAAGTTGTTAGCGAGATGGTTGGCGAAGATTATAAATGTACGATCGGCGAAGTAAAATATACATTGTTCAGCGGCGCCGATTTTCATGTAAAGATTGAATTAAGTTACTCTCCCGAAAAGTAAAGTTTGGTGGAGACTTCAGATTGGGTCATACGTCCCCCCCATCGTATGATTTGATTTGTTTCTCCACCTTTTCATTTTAAATATCCCTTCAATTCTGATATTACGAGATCAATTTCATCTTTTGTATTATAAAAATGTGGCGAAAAACGAATCATTCCTTCTCTTACTGCACAATAAATTCTTTTGCTCTGCAGAAACTCATAGAGTTCTGACGCTTTTTCACTCTTGAAGCTTACAATGCCGGCTCTGTTTTTACTTTCAACATTTTTCAAAATTGGATGAATTCCAATTTCTACAAGCTTATTGATAAAATATTCCGTGTTTGCAAGGATACTCTTCTCGACGTTCTTCATTCCATAAGCATGAAACAAATTAAGCGTTGCTTCAAATAGGCAGACTCCTAAAACATTTATTGTTCCATTCTGAAATCGCTCTGCCGAGGGTTTTAATGATAAATTGTAATCAAGTAGATTCCATGCGTCGTTCACCGAAGTCCAGCCGACATTCTTTTGAGTAATTTTGTTCTGCAACTCTTCAGTAATATAAATGTAAGACAGCCCTTGCGAGGTCATTAACCATTTCTGAGTACCGCCGGCAAGAAAATCTATGTTTGATTTCTTCACATCAATTTCAACAACTCCGGCAGCTTGAATAGCGTCAACACAAAAAATGATTCCCCGTTGTTTACACATCGCCCCTATTGCACTTATATCCGCTCTGTAGCCGGAAAGGAACTGCACCAGACTTATTGATATCAACTTAGTTTGCGGCGTAACCACTTTCTCAATGTCTTCAACATCAACAACGCCGTTACGCGATTTAACGATATCAATCTCCACTCCCAATTTTTCTAGATTCAGAAAAGGATAAATGTTTGAAGGAAACTCCAAATCGTTAAGAATTATTCTGTCGCCCGATTTCCACTGCAACCCATTTGCCAGAATGTTTATGCCGTTGGATACATTATCAACCCAAGCAAGTCTTTCCGTTTCCGCACCAAGTAGTTTTGCCAACTTGGCTCGCGCACTAGAATTCTTTTCCAAGAAGAAAGGGAAATTCTCAACCATTTCACCACTTCTCTGAGCCGCATACTCGTTAATTCTATCTAAAACCGGTTTACACCATGGTCCTATTGCGGCGTGATTGAAATAAATTTGATTTGTATCAAGGTGAGGAAAAAGAGATCGGATTTGCTCTATCGTCATAATATTCCTTTTCAATAAATTGCATTCAAAAATTAATCAAACTTTCCGATAATATAGACAGAACAACAAGAATTTTGGTTATGGAAAAAGTATTAGAATTATCTCGCGCATTTTATGGAGTATTGGTTCCGAAAAGATTCCGCAAAAACTTTATTAATAAAGTTGCCGAGCATTTGAACGAAAGGTATTCGATAGAAACCGCGATTGGACTTGCAATAAAAGAATTAAATCTTCGGTAAAAATGGGACGAGGTGCCTTGCCCTAGGCCGATCAAGCACCTCGTCTCGACGAACTTATTTTTTCTTCTTCTTTAAGATATCTTCCATCTGATCCATTACTTTATTCATTTTTGCCATTGTAAGATCAAATGCTTCAGAAGATAGCGGATCTAATCCGGCTTTTTTAATCAAATCAATTGGATAAGCAGAACTTCCCCCTTTAAGAATATTGTAGAACTTATCTACTGCCGGCTGTCCTTCATTAACTATCTTTTCAGCAAATGCAGTTGCATAAATTAAAGAAGTGGAGTATTGATAAACGTAATAAGTGTAATTTATAAAGTGAGGAATGTGAGCCCATTCGTAAGCAATATAATCATCAACAATGCAAGCTCCGGAATCATTTCCATAATAAGATTTTACAAT
>JBHEKZ010000326.1:0-9117 GCA_041859025.1 Melioribacteraceae bacterium
AAAAGATCCCAGTATTTATTGCTTAGACTGAAGTTTTTATGCGAGGTGGTCTGGATAAATTCTGCTGTAGAAAGTTTTTCCCGCCACGATTTTTCGTTTAGTATATTCTCTTTCTTTTCATCCAATAAAGTGATTGTGATATTATAACTGGCGTTAAAACCTTCGCCTCTTTTTGTGAAAGATAAACTTGAGTATGGAACTTGAACATAAACTTCCAGGCGGGTTTTGCCGGCAATTGTGCTTTTGGTCTGAGAAAGATCGTAATGAAACATCGGAGGATTGCCGAAATTATTTTTATTTCCGGAATATTCAACTTGAGCAAAGGAAAAACTATTTATTACAAGTAAGACAAAAAGAAATTTCTTCATATCAAGGCTCCTTCTCGGGAAACTATTTTTCCAAATAAATCATACTCATTACTATCATAAATTTCAACGTCATAAAACTCACCAATTTTTACTTTTCCTTTATCTGTCTTAATCAAGACTTCGCCGTCAACTTCAGGCGCATCGCGCTCAGTCCTTCCTATAAAATATTCACCTTCTGTTCCATCAATAATTACACGGAGTGTTTTACCTTCAATAGCTCTGTTTTTTTCTTCGGAAATCTCTTTTTGTATTTCCATTAGAATTGCTTTGCGTTCTTCTTTTTCTTCGGCGCTAAGAGGATCGCCAAGAATAAAGCTGGGCGTGTTTTCCTCAATCGAATAGTTGAAGACACCAAACCGGTCAAATTTTACTTCTTTAACAAAATCGCATAGCTCTTGAAACTCCGCTTCCGTTTCATTCGGATAACCAACAATAAATGTTGTTCGCAAAGTTAAATTTGGAATCTTCTCTTTTAGTGTATTAAGCAATTCAATAGTTCTTCGCTTAGTAATTCCGCGACGCATAGATTTAAGAACGTTATCCGAAATGTGCTGAAGAGGAATATCAATGTACTTGCATATCTTCGGATTGTTTGCAATCTCATCAATGAGATCGTCAGGAACGTGAGATGGATAAACATAAAGGAGTCTAATCCATTCTATGCCATCTATCTCAGAGAGTTTCCTTAGAAGTTCAGCAGAATTTCTCTTGCCGTACAATTCAATCCCATAATCGGAAGTGTCTTGACCAATAATGATTAATTCTTTAACTCCTTGCTTGGCCAGCAAAGTTGCTTCTGTTATCAGATCATCAACCGGTTTTGTTTTGTGTTTGCCGCGCATTAATGGAATGGCACAGAAAGAACATGGGTTGTCGCATCCCTCTGAAATTTTCAAGTAAGCAAAATGTTTTGGAGTAGTGATTACACGTTCGCCCAGTAACTCATATTTAAGATCCCCGCCGAATTCATCCACTATCTGTTCATAAGCTTCCGTTCCAAAATATGCATCAACTTCGGGAATCTCTTTGCGTAAATCATTAACGTATCGTTCTGATAAACACCCGGCTACCACAACTTTTTTAAGCTTGCCTTTCTTCTTCATTTCTATCGCGGCAAGAATTGTATTGATTGATTCCTCTTTTGCCGCATCAATGAAACCGCAAGTATTTATAACTATAGAATCTGCCGAATTTGCATCATCAACCAGATCAAATTCATTTAGTTTCAACTGACTCATCAGTCTTTCTGAATCGACTGTGTTTTTTGAACAGCCCAGAGTTATAACAGAGATTTTTTCCTTGCCCATAAAAGTGTTTAATCTTTCTTGTAATTATTTATGAGAATTTTTTCTTTTCTTACTCTTAATCATAATCTTGATCGTTTTGTATAGACTCTGATCAAGAGCATGAGCAAGATTATGATCGAGAATTTTTGGCTAAGTTAACTTATTAATCTTAGGTACAAATATACTATCGGGGCGGTGAAAAGGAGAGAATCAAATCGGTCAAAAATTCCGCCATGCCCGGGAATGATAGACGATGAATCTTTTACGTTTGCATCGCGTTTAATCAAACTTTCCACCAAGTCACCAATCTGGCCGAACACGCCAACAATAATTCCTATTACAATTGCATCTTTTGTTGTTAAAAAATCAAGCACCAGCGATCTAGCCGCTATCATACCGATTACAGCAAAAATAAAACCGGCTATGGCGCCCTCCCAGCTTTTTTTAGGACTGACTCTAGGCATTAGTTTGTGTAAACCGTATGCGCTGCCTATAAAGTAAGCTGCAGAATCGCACAGCCAAATTGAAACAAGAATTGAGAGGATTAAATATCCTCCTTGGGAATAAGTAAATGCAGAATTACTATAGAATTCTCTTAAATCCAAAATTGATGCCGCGAAAAAGCCAATATAAAATATACCTAACAATGTTGAACCGAGATTAGAAATTGCCGATGATCGGTTCCTAAATAGTTCGCTTAGCAGCAACATAAGTATTAGAATTACAAAAAAGATTTGATAATCTAAAAAATGGTAGTATTCATTCAAAATTATGAGTACAACAGATGCTGAGCCAATCGTTCGGTTAGTATAAGAATTCTTATGCTTCATCATGCCTGTGAATTCATAAAATGCGACAAAGCCAATTAGCAATACGAAAACGAGGAAAGGAATCTTCCCGATTAAGCATAATGCAACAATTAGCGGAATGCCCACTAATGCTACTAACACACGAGAAACCAGATTGCTCATTTTTTTTGCCATTTATTCCTCTTCACTTAACGGGGTGTTGTTAATCTCATTAATAATTTGGACGGCTTCTTCAGCTCTACTTTCTTTTACAAAAATTCTTATTGGTGCTGAGCCGACGTACGAAAGGTTTAAACGCATTCTGTCTTCTTTGGAAAAAATAATTGCTTCGATTCCGGCGCCGGATAGATTCGCCTTAACCATTTCGGCTTCAATAATATCATTAGAAGAATAAATAACTTTCCAGTCAGCTAACGAAATTTCCCCTTCATCTTCTTTAACAAATTGATCATTAGGAATTAACGGTGTTCCACAATCGGCACACGTAATAATTCCATCTATATATTCGGCTTCACAATTTGGGCAAATCATAAGAGCTCCTCTTTTGGTTTAGAGAACTTTGTATAGCTTTTTGTAACGAAGAAAATGAAACCGGTAAAAAGTGCAAGAGTTATAAGAAAAACAAATATCTGGGGAAGTACAGAACTGTCGTGTTTAATATTCGTACCCATTAATTCATCCGAGCCTAGGACCAGAAAAGCTATTACAGCAAGAAAATTATTTATGAAGTGAAGGATCATCGGAACAAAAATTGAATCACTTTTGTAAGCGGCAAAACCGAAATAAAAGCCAAGTGCAACAAGTGCTACTAATCCGTATGGATTAAAATGATATAGTCCGAAAAAAAGAGAAGTTATAAAAATGCTGAAGTATGGTTTGAATTTCTGTTCAAAGCTTTTTTGTACTAGTCCGCGGAATAGAATTTCTTCGCACAACGCTGGAATGATAGCCACAACAAATATTACAAATGATGCTTCAAATACTGATGTTGCTTTTAGTAGTTCACCATAAGTTTGTTCAACCATCTTATCTAGCTGATCGAGAATATTCATTAACTTACGTAGAATGGGAAACCAAACTGCGGCTTTATCTAAAAAATAGTTTTGTAAAAATAGATAGCTTTGCAGTAGCGGGGTTAAAAGTATTAAGCCGGCAATAAAAATCCATATCTCTTTCGGTTTGGGAAATTTTACCCTCAAAATTTGAGTAATGTGCACCGGATAAACATAACGGGCAAATAAAAGTGTGGGTAGCAGCATAAGCATTATTTGCCCGCCCATAGTTAACAAGCGCATTTGGTTAACGTCTGCCTTGTCAAAATTTAATCCAAAGATTAAAAGCGTTAAAATTGCTCCGCCAATCTGGTAGGTGATGAAAATACCAACTAGAGCTATAAAGGCAGCGGTAGCAGGCTGCATTGTGCTAAAAATCTTTTGAGGCTCTTTTGGTTCTTCGGGAGGCTGATTGTTATCAATATTCTCTATCATAATACATCCAAGTTAAAAAAAAGGGGAACGACTTGCATAATTATAAAAATCTAAAAAATAAGCTTGACAAATAAATTCAAATTCGTTTAATTGAAATCAAAGTTCATCATTTTATGGGAGGAAATATGATTTTACTGCTGATCGAAATTTCGTTTCTCTTCGGTTTCGTTGCCGTTCTGTTGTTTTTTGCCAGGAAAAAAGATTTTCGCGTTTACCAGTATGTGTTTGATTATTATACGCGCTTAGCAGTCTTATTAACTCTGGGTCTACTTCTGCTCAATAGTTTTGTGCTATTAGACTTTTCTGGAAAACTTCAGCTACTCGCAGTAATTGCTATGGTAATAGATATTCTTTCTCCATTCTGGGTGCCCCTCTTTTTCTACTTAATTAACAAAAAAGTAGATAATACAAAACTGAGACATGCTTTTAAGATGCTTTCAATAATCGGCACTTCTATTGTAATGGGAATATATACTTTTTTGCTAGGCGGATTGATTATCAATTAATATACATCTGTCATGGAAGACTTTTTCCCAAAACTTCTGGCTGTAGTCTGTGTTTATGTCCTCTTTTTAGTCTTGAATTCCGGATACCTATACTTTAGATACAGAAAGCAGCGGACTGAAGAAACAAAATTTTTCGGTTTTCTCATGAAAGATGAAATTTTTAGAGGTAATATTTGGCTGCTGCCGGTAGTACTAGTTAGTGCAATGTTGTCTAACATTTTCAAAAACGATTTATACTACAAAGCGATTGTGCTTGTTATTACCGCGGCGTTAGGCTTTTATTTTATTGTTCTATCCTTTAAGAAACCGCTGGATAAATCTGAAGACGAGTACAAAGACAAAAAATTATTAATCGGGGTAATGATATTTTTGTTTTTTACAGTACTTCATTTTTGGTACAAAGAAGCAGTGAAAATATTCACACCACAGTATCTCACAAGTTTTTTGACTGTTCTGTTGGCAATTAAACTGGCTAAAATTGTATTGGAATCTCGTAAGACCGGAAAAGCTTTAAAAACGTTTGACGGTTTCTACACCATATTGGGATTTGTAGTCTTATCGGTTGCGGTCCTAGTTTTACATAGCGTTTTATAGATTATTGGAGTTGAATTAAAAACAAAACAAGGAGGGAAACAACTTAAGGAAAAATTGTATGCCGTCTTGAGGCGGAATGATGTAGTAGAAATATCATTCTACTTTCAATAATAACCGCTTGTTTAGCAAGCAGAACATTAAGCAGATTAGTTCACTATTATTAAAGGTGGAATATGAAAAATTTAAAAATCTTTTTAATTGTACTTTTCGTTTCGGCGTTATTTAGTACAGTATATTTTTGGGGTTGCAATCAAAATTCGAGTGAACCACAAGAAATCAGATTCGTAAATCCATATGCGAAAGTGGGCGAAATACATAATCAGGCTTTTGAATATACTCTTGATGAGCTAATAAAAGATAAGCAGAATAAAAAAATGCCAAAAAGTGAAGACGAATTGGAAAAAAGAATTTTTTACTATCTTGAAACCTACAATGCTAAAATGAAAATCTCGACAGATGTCGATCTGAATTCACTTTTGCTTAATACAATTAGTAACGAGAGATTAAATAAGACAACCCTTACAGATGAACTAAGTGCTGACAGAAAATATATTCAGACAAAATTGATGCTTTGGTTCATGAAATAGAGGTTGTTGAGGATTTACGGATTGCTCTGAATATTTTAGAAAAGGATGCTTTTAATAAACTTGGTGAAGTAGACTCTGCCCCAATTTTATGCAAATCTTCAGTTGCACTTGCTTCGAGAATATATTGGGAAGCAAATTTAGACCAATGGTTGCAAACAGTAAGTAACACACAAACTTCACATAAAATATCGAGTGTAATGCAAGAACCCTTATGGGAAAGGCTTGCCATAGCGGATGCAGCCGGTGGACTAGCGGGTGCGCTATATGCAATAGCATCCGGTCAATTTTATGCTATACCAGGTGCAGCGGCAGTAGGTGCCGCTTGGGGTACCGCGGCTGAAGCACTTATCATTCTCGCTGAAATATTGACCGGAAACTATTGAATTGCAGGGGATACTAATTTTTTACAGAAAACAAATCCTTAGCGAGGTTGTTATGACATTTGTAGATAAACACAAACTGCTCCTTTCATTCTTTCAAGCATTTGTAGGATTTTTTTGTACGTTTTTTACGGTTAGTTATATAATATATGAAAATGTGTCATATATAAAAACTTTGGTCGTTTCTCTACTTTTTGCTTTAACTATGGTATACAGAGAAAGAAAAAAACAGATACGGAAAACTGTTGACTAACTTTAGAAGCCGGGTCACAACTATTCGGTTTGTGTTCCGGCTATTTTTTCTTTGATTTCAATTCGTTTGCAAGACCGCTATACGCGGTCAGTTCGGCATCAATAGAACCAATAATAATTTTGGTTTTTACTTTTACCGGAATTCTGCAAGCATCATTTGATAACCAGATAACAACGTTACCTTCGCTTTTAAATAATCCGCCTTCTCTAATTTCCGGCTCAAGAATTATGCAGTCAAACTTTCCGGCTTTTACACTTACTGTTTCTCTTCCTTTGTAAACAACATCAAGAGGGTAAGTCTTATCTTTATAAAAATTTTCGAGGTGAACGCTTTCCCCCTTTTTCAATTTGGAAAAATCAATAGTTCGTGCATAATAGAAAGCGGAAACAATATCGTTCACATATTTGGGAATGTCATATGCCCCTTCAGAAGTTCTTGCTTTGCCTTTGCGCTGATCGAAGAATGCCGAGAAGTCTCTAGAATATCCACCTTCTCTAATATGCTGTTCAAATCTCCAGGGGAATAAACCTTCAACATCAACATAAGTTTCGTAACGGTCGCGTACTTTATATAAAGCATCAAAAGTTGAAACAGTATTTACTCCGAATGTAATTTGGTATACATCACGTCCGGCAAGTCTCATTATCTTAGGTATATTATATTCGGCAACACCGGCGGTTATAAATCCATAGTTTACATCGAACGTTAACTTTTCGCCTACCTTAAATGATTTGTTCTCAATTTTGCGGAAGTCATCTTTCGTTTGAGCAAAACCATTGCCTGGATGAGAGATCATCATAACAACCAATAACAAGAATTTGGTAATTGAGTTCATGATTAGTTCCCTTTCAAAATTTCGGTTACTGCAGAAAAAACTTTTTCTATTTCGATGCTGTTCATGCAATCCAATTTTTTACATTTTTCTCTTGAACATTCACCTTCGCAAACCGTAGGCTGGAATATCATCGCTCTTGTAGAGTAAGGGCCCCAGCGCTTAGGAGATACTGCCGCAAACTTTGGATAGAAACCAATTACGTCCTTGCCAAGAGCGGATGCAATATGAATTGGTCCCGTAGAATTAGCTATTACTATTTTTGCGTTGTCAATCAAAGCCGTAAGCTCTTCTAAATTAAACATGCCAGCTGTGTTTATTACTTTGTTGCTTACAACAAATGAATTGCAAAGTTCCTTCTCATGCTTGCTGCCGGTGATTACAAGCACAGAATTTGTTTCGTTTGAAATTTTTTCTGCCAGTGTTTTCATTTTAAAATGAGGAAGATCAACAGCGCTACCACCGCTGCCGGGATGAAGTACAACAATCTTCTGGTTACCATCCCAGCCTAACGTCTTAAGCTCTTCACAAACCTTTTGGCTAAGTGATGGATTAACTTCAATTCCAAAATCAGCAGTATCTCTATTTACGTTTTCATCAATTTCTAGCTCACGAAGAAGCCGGACGTTGTATTCAAGTTCATGTCTCTCTCCATGTTTTCTATGCTCGTAAACTTTTCTATTGAATAAAAAAGAATACCATCTATATCCGCTTCCAATCCTAATTTTAATGCCGGCAAGAAAAAGTAGTAATGCGATTGGATAAGTGGGAAAAGCAACAATGCACGCATCGAATTTATCCTTTAAGGCAACAACGTTTGATGCGATTGAAGGTTTTTCATTCTTCTCGTGTAATATGAAAACCTCATCAACATACTTGCAGGTTTTAACTAGAGGCGCTGTATAATCTCTAACCAAAAACGAAACTCGAACTTCGGGAAATTTCTTTTTCAATAAGGACGCGAGCGGGAGTGAAAGAATTACATCTCCAATTCTGTCTGTGCGAACAATTAATATGTTTTTAGGTGAATTCATTTTTTAGAGACGAAAGGATTATCTTTAACATAATAGCGCCAAGGCAAATCTATCGATTTTTTTATCCCGATTCTCGTTGTTGAAATTATTTTAGTACGCTTAATTTCCGGGGAGTCAACAATAAAGATTTCGTCTGATTGTAAATTTATTCCGTTACTACTACGATTAATTCCAAACGCTTGGCAAATTTTAGCGGGACCGTTGCAGAGGTTTATAAGCTCCTTTTTGTCAATAGTTTCTTTACCAAATCGATTTAACGACATGATATTTATTCCATCTATTGGCTCAATAGCGCGTATTAAAACTGCAGAACCGAAACCTACTTTGCCTGTAACAACATTGGCGCAAAAGTGCATTCCATAAGTAAAGTAAACATAAAGGTGACCGGCTTCGCCAAACATGATCTCATTTTTCTTTGTCTTTCCATTAAAAGAATGTGAAGCCTCATCATGTTGCCAGTCATAAGCTTCAACTTCAACAATCTTTCCGCTTAGAAGTAATGAGTGATCTTTACGTACCAAAATTTTACCAAGTAAGGCTTTAGCAACAGAGTTGACTTTGCGGTTATAAAAATCCTTCGGAAGTTTTTGCGGAGTGTTCATATTAAAAATTGAGGAACTAAATAGGAATTAAATGTAAACGCGGCAATCATCCGTGCATCATTATTTTTATTTCGGAAATTCTTTGAAGATAATATTCAATCTTTTCCGGTTTCTGATTAAGCAGCTCCTCGTAAATCAAAACTGCTTCGCCATAATTTTTCTGCTTGATGTGGATTTCTGCTAATGTTTCCGATACCAGTTTCTTTCCTTTGAATCCGGGAAGTTCCTCTGGGTTTTCCGGTAAATCATCTTTAGGAATGATTTTGGCTTTGCTTAACTGCTTTGCTAAAACATCCAATTTGTCTTCGAGAGATTTTTCTTCTTCTGATAAAACTATTTCTTCTTTTATTTCCTCGATAAATGAAGGGCGCATTACTTC
>JBHEKZ010000405.1:0-3791 GCA_041859025.1 Melioribacteraceae bacterium
GTAATATTAGCATTACTTCCCGGCCAGTAAACACCATCAACCAAACCTTTTGCAGCGTTATTCTCTAAGAAACCAACTGCAAGACGTTTTGGAGCTGCCGGATCATCAATATTCCAAGCAGAAAGTGGAACGTTTTGTTCGAATTTTTGGAACGCATAAGAACCAGCTGGGTTGGTTATGAAAGGAGCAAATTCTGGTTTTGCTGCAGCTGCGTTTGCCAATCTCATATAACGGTAACCATAAGAAACGTTCACATCAGTTTTATCAAGTGTTGGACCAAAATCACCAGTAAAAACAACTTTGGCTAATCTTAGTTCAACGTTCTTTAATTCAGTAGGTCCTACAACCATAACACCATCAACAAACCAACTGCGCGGGCTAGCCCATCCTAAAGTACCATGTCCGCCTAAAGCTTCTGTGTTACCAAAAGATTCAAGACCGAATGAACCGTTAGCATCGCCGCCAGCCCAAGTAAATCTGCGTGTACCGGCAACGTCCCATCCCCAAAGCTTCTTATCTGCATCTGTGTAGGAATCGCTTTGTTTAACACCAAGTTGTGTTGGGCCAGTTACTTTAACCATTAAACCGTCAACAATGTAATAGTCGCCATTGTCTTCTTGATTGTATTGATTATCAAGAACAACTTTAGTTCCATCACTTAATTGCCAGTAAGTATCGCCATGAGAATCATTTTTGAAAGATACTTTATATGTCTTGCCTGTAACTTTTGAAGGATCTATTACAATCGCAAAAGCTAAACCGTCGCTAGAACCTTTGCTATGAGTTGCATTGATTTTATCGCCAGCTTTACTTGTTAATACTACACCAGGATTTGGTGTTTGCGGAATAGCAGTCAACACATCAAGTGTAGTTGTAATAGATTTTTGTTCAATAAATGTACTATCTGTAGTAGCATAAGCTCTAACAGCAAAGTAATATTTAGAACCATTGTTCAAGTTTTCGTTAGTTACATAAGATTTATTTAATACTATTTGACGTTGTAAGCCGGTGTCTTTTCCATAATGATATACTTTGGAAATTACATCAGAGCTAACTGGATCAATATCTTGTCCGATAATTGAAGTCTTACCGTCGATAAGGTCATAAGTAGCAATACGAACAGTTGAAGCGTCTTCTAGTGAAGAACCTTCAGTTGCAAGTTGGAATACTTCATAACCTTGGAATTGATAGAACTCATCTTTATAGTTTTCTGTAGCACTTGCAGATACAACATCTGAACCCCAGTTAAGTACAATCTGCTTGTCTAAGTTAACAACTTCAACAACCGGATTTAAGAAAGGAGTTGGTTTTGGGAAGAAGTTATTGAAAGCTTTTTGAGCTTCTTTATCAGCAGCTTTTAAGAGAGTTACGGCTCTAATATTGCTTACACCGCTTCTAGCACCGGCAGCTAATTCAGCTACTACAACTTCCTGTGTATCTCCATAAGCTAAAGTAAATTTACCGGAAGCAGCACCCATTCTTCTATCAGATGCAACATTGATAATACCATCTAAGTAACCGGTTCCTGTAACAGGATCGCCAGAAAGTGGGAAGTTGGTAGTTTTTGGACCACCAGGAACTTGTGCTTGTGTTGGTATTGGGAAAGGTTGACCTGTCTTACCTACCAAACCCTGAAACAAGTTGTAAAATTCTTGAGCACCTGAAGAAACACCTTGTGATGGATCAGAATAATCAGCTGTTGCTCCTTGAGCAAAATAGTAGAAAGCTGTCATAGGTAAGTTTTTATAACCAACCCATTTTTTACCTTTGTAAATAGCTGTATCTGTAGTAGCATTTGTTTTTACTCTAGGTCCCTGGAAAAAGTCGAAGCCTGCAGCTGGAGGATTTGTTCCATAAGTAGCATCATTTGCTTTCGAGTTATATACCCAGAATAAGCTCAAAGTGGTATCGCAAGCTACATAATCGTCACCTGCATCGCCGTTATCCGGATCTGACCACATTGATACATACATATCTGTAAAAGATTTCTTTGCACTATTTTTGTTTATGATCAAGTATTTTCTGAATAACATGTTACCAAGGTCACCAGCTTTGTTGTAACCCCATATAGTAACTTGTTCTTCAATACCCATAGGTAATGTACCATACATAAAGTCTGTTGTTCCAGCATCCAAATCGTTAGCAACAAACCAAACAGTTTGGTCAGCACCTACGAAACCTGGGATATCTTTTGTAGGATCGTAGCTACCGTTTTTATCGATATCTTCGTAAGGAGCGCCCTGAGAAGCAGGCCATTCATTCCAATCTAATTGATATTGGGCAACTATTTCTGAAGTTGAAACACCTTCATCTCTAGCTTCTGGTTTTACTTTACCAACAAGCTTTGCAGCATCAACGTTACCTGGAACATCTCTTCTTACTCTGTAAATTCTTACGTCTGGATCACCTTCACTAGCAGCTTTACCATTTTCAAGAATTCTACCAGGACGTGTACCTTGACGGTAAACAGATCCACCAACTCTGATCTGACCATCAATTTTGCCGCCCCATAAGAAACCAGACTGGAAGAAAGGAGCTTTATTTGAGAACTTAGGGAAGATAAAGCCGGAGTTTCCGTTTGGCTGAATATCGGACGATCCGTTATTGTAAATATACGTGGATACGTTATTAATGTTGAAGCGGGTATAGCTAGGGCTACCCTGCGTCTTTCGTAGCTGATTTTTGCCGTCCCCTCCTTTTGCAAATAACGCGAAAGGAAGCGTCAAAACCAGCATGTAGATGAAATACTTAACTAAATTTTTATTCATTTTATACTCCTTATTGTTGAGTAAAACAAAATTTTTACGAATTAATTAAACTCGAATCGCAAACCTAATCTAATTTGTCTTGGTCCACTATAGAATCCTCTATTGTTATATTCATAGAATGCTAATTCAGCATCTCTATAAATCTGACCATAATTCGCAATATTTTTGCTTACTGTATCTGGATTGTAAATGTCTCCGTCATCGGAAGCTGTACCAGTTTTAAGGTGAACATCTGTTTCGTTTTTAATATCGAATAAGTTGATTACAAACACATAAATATTTGCACTTAACTTGTCCATAATTTGGAAAGTTTTATCAACTCTTAAATCGAAATACAATTGATTTGGAGTTAAGGATGTATTCAATGCTTCCAATGGTTGACGGAAACGTGCATCACCTTCAGCATTCAAACCGCCGGTACCAAGAGTATATGGGTGACCTGAACTGAAACGAACTAGCGCAGAAACACCAAACATTCTTAAGTAAGATGGAACATCAGAATCATTTCCAAAACGATAGTCAACATTCAAGTTGCCTCTCATTGGATAATCGAATGAAAGAGGAGAAATATATTGAGGTGTGAATACTGTAACACCATCAAGTGGAGAACCAACTATACCTGCGTTTGAACTTGGATTAGAACCTGTTCCGCGAGCATCTTGGAAAGAAATGTTAGCATTAACTAACACGTTCTTAAATCTTCTCATGTTAAAAGTTAACTCTAAACCTTTTGTTGTAGCAAAGTCACCATTAGTAAAAGATGCATAATCTGAATATGGTGAACTCTTGTCAACTTTGATAATTCTATAATTTAATTGGTCTTTAATGTCTCTGTAGTAACCGGTAATATCAAGAGAAAAAGCATCACCTAATTGTTGAGAGAAACCAAGCTCATATTGAGTTGTTCTTGTTGGTCTGAAACCAAGAGCAGTAGGAGCAGCAATAAAGAAACCACCACGTAAATTATATGCATATTGATGTAAACCAACATACATTTGATTCAGAGCAGGCATCTGAACAAAC
>JBHEKZ010000490.1:0-3990 GCA_041859025.1 Melioribacteraceae bacterium
CCCGCACACTTTAAAAACTGTATCGACTTATAATTCAAAATACAGAACAAGAGAATTAGCACGATAAAGTATTTTTTGAGAGCATCAAAACATTTTTAATCGGGAAAAATTACTCCATGTTATTGAATTCTGCTCACTAGTTGTATTTAAAAAACTGAATTAAGAAACTGTATACTTTCTGAGGGAAGATTAAACTGAGCGATGGTTTTTATCTTTAACTTTTAAAGAATGACTTGAAAATGTAGTTGACTTTAAATCTGTCTACATAAAATATTTTATTGAATCACTAGCTGAGATTGGACATAAAAAAACCTCTTTCTTTACGAAAGAGGTTAATAAGTTTGAGCAATTGGCAATATTTACTTTTCACATATCTTTTTTAGAGTATTTAAGGCTCTAGGCCACATTTCATCAAACATCGATTTATAGTTTGGGTCTATTTCCATTTCGACTATTAATTCAGTCATGTTGCCTTTTTCAAAGAACGAGTAATTCTCTAAACAATGTGCCCATTTTTGTACTTCGTCACTTGTCGTGTCAATTACGCCGTTGCTAATCATACCAAGATGTTCGATTGAGATAAATTGATATGGAATATTCTCTTTTATTTTACTCAGCATTCCTTCCAATTTACCCTCCTCATTCGCAGCTAAAAAATGAATTTCGCTTCCCTTTTCCCAGTTGCCTTCGTAATAAGAGCCAACATGAAATTCTTTAGCCCACTCACGATAGGTCTTATCGTCAAGCATTGTGTGCCAAACTTTTTGTTTGTCGGAATTGATCAATATTGAAAACCGAATTGTTTCCATTAGATAATTCTTTCGTTAGTTTTAAGAAATTATTTTATAACAGCGCCAAGGCCTTTTATTTGGTATGCTTTGGCAGTCTTTCCACCGTCGCCGCAATCGCTGGCATCATCACCGCAAGAGCTGGCGCTTGCACAACCACCGCAATCGCTCTTAGCTTCATCTTTAACTACTACTTTGTCGCTCTTTGCGTGCTTATCGTCGCTGCAAGAATTTTCTGGAGTTACTTCTTCAACAATTCCTTGAACAGAAACTATTTTGCCTTTGCTGTCTTTAGGAACTGAAACTTTTCCCTCTTCAAATTGGACTTTAATTTTTTGTCCGGCTTTATCTCCAGCTAATTCAATCCAACAGCCGCTGTCCTGACAAACTTCAAGAATCTTTCCTTCAACTAAAACTGTTTTGCCTTCAAATTTTCCTGGACTTTGTAAAATCTTAGAAATGGATGATTTATCTTTTACAGTGATAGGTTTGCCAAGTTTTAAATTAGCTGCATTAGAAAATGTAAACGCTACAAGCAAGAATAGAACAAAGTATTTTTTCATGATTTCTCCATTAATTTGGTTTTTGGTGGCTAAAGTTAAGCTAAACGGTTCATTCCAAGCAATCCGAATTAGCAATGATTATATTAGTGGCGCCTTTAGTTCTAGTCTGATGGCGAATTGCTAATAACTAACTGCTAAATTGAATGTTTTGCCAAGTCGTTTTTCCATTGCCGTTTAGAAATTCTTTTACCTATTCCATACCGGAAGAGTTCCTTCCTATTATGAAAATAGGTGTTCGGGTTGTTGCGCCCTTTGGCAAACGTGTACTCACTGGATTTGTAATTGGTGTATCGGAAAAGACAGAGATTAAAGAGGCAGTTAAACCGATAAGAGATGTATTAGATGATCTTCCCATTTTTGATGAGACGGCCATAAAATTTTACGAATGGATCTCGGAATACTACATCAGTTCTTTGGGTGAAGCACTCCGCAATTCTGTTCCGTATGGAAGTGATGTTGAATCGAAGCGGAAAATTGTAACTGACATGAAATTTTGTGCTCAGCTTTATGACCAGGAATTGAAAAAAACGACACCCCGTGCAAAACTCTTAAGTATTCTTGCCGAAAAAGAAGTCCATTATATATCTCAGCTGCAAAAGCAGCTGAAAAGTAAAAGTATTTATTCAATGCTGCGTTCATTGGAAAAGATTGGTGCTCTTTCTATACTTGATTTAATTGAGCAGAGTAAAGTGCGCGTTAAAATGGCAAAGTTTGTTCAGCTCGCTAAACCGGTTGATGAAATTTATGAAGCAATGCCGGAATTGGAGAGGAAGTCTCCCAAACAAATTGTAATTCTGCTTGAATTAATCGCAAGGAAAGAAGCTATACAGCAAGCAGAACTGCTTAAGAAAACAAACCTAAGCCAAGCCACAATCCAAAGTCTCGAGAAGAGAGGATTTGTTGAGGTAGTTGATAAAGAAATTGAACGGGTTTATTCTGAAATTTATACAGAGACTGCAAAAGAATTTGAGCTTACAAATGAACAAAAGAATGTAGTTGAAAAAATTAGTGCTGGAATTGAAGCTAACGAATTTGAAACGTTTCTTCTGCATGGTGTAACGGGCAGCGGCAAGACACAAGTGTATATTGAGCTTGCTAAAAAGGTTTTAGCCAAAGGGAAAACAGTAATAATTCTTGTTCCGGAAATATCACTTACGCCCCAGATTACCTCAAGGTTCTATAACCATTTCAAAGATAAAATAGCCGTGCTTCACAGTCGAATGTCGCTTGGCGAACGTTACGATTCATGGCGTGGGATTGTTGCTGAAAAATATAGTTTAGTTATTGGACCGCGTTCAGCGTTGTTCGCTCCGCTGAAAAATATTGGTCTAATTGTAGTTGATGAAGAGCATGATCAGAGCTATAAGCAGAATGATTTAGTTCCAAAATATAACGGAAGGGATGCGGCAATAATTCGCGCAAGACTTAGCAACTGCCCGGCAATACTAGGTTCTGCTACCCCGTCTGTAGAAAGTATGTACAATGCTCTAAACGGAAAGTTTACGCTTCTTGAACTCCTTGAACGAGTTGATAATGCGAAGATGCCCCGCATTCGTTTGGTGGACATTACTATTGAGAAGAAGAAAAAGAAAATGGAAAGTATTTTCTCCCAGACTTTGCTTGAAGCTATTGGCGAGAGAATTAAGAAAAAGGAAAGTGTAATCATTCTTCAAAATCGGCGCGGATTTGCCACACAAGTTTTTTGTAACGATTGCGGCGAAGTAATTATGTGTCCAGATTGTTCCGTGGCTATGGTTCACCATATCAATAAAAATATTTTGCAGTGTCATTACTGTAATATTGTTCAACCGGTACCGAAGGCATGTACAAATTGCGGCTCAATCGCTCTCAAATTTTTTGGAACCGGAACTCAGCGTGTTGAAGATGAGCTTGATTATTATTTCCCGAATGTAGCAATCGAAAGAATTGATTCCGATTCAATCAGCAAGAAGGGAAGCCTTGGCGAAATTCTAAATCGTTTCCGTAAAGGAGAAATACAAATTCTCGTTGGAACGCAAATGGTTTCCAAAGGTTTGGATTTTGGAGATGTTACGTTAGTTGGTGTTGTCGCCGCAGAAACTTCTCTTTGGATTCCCGACTTTCGCGCTGATGAGAGAACATTTCAGCTTCTAACGCAAGTAGCCGGGCGAGCCGGGCGCAGCGAAAAAGAAGGTGAAGTAATTATTCAAACACAGAACCAGAAGCATTTTGTGTTGCAAAAAGTTTTGGAAACGGATTACAATGCGTTCTACGAAAAAGAAATTATGCTTCGTGAACAAGGCGAGTATCCTCCGTTTACCAGAATTGGTCTGATCGAGGTTAAAGATGAAAAAGAAGATCGTGCCCGCGGCGCAATTAAAGATTTATTCGAAATAATAAAAAGTTATCCCGGCGGACTGAAACTGACACCTCCTACAGAAGCAATCATTTATAAAATAAAGGGATTCTACCGCTGGCAAATTTTAATCAAAAGCAGCAAGAAGTATGATCCCTCCGGTAAGGTTTTGCGTACTGCACTTATAAACGCTATGATAGAGTTTAACCAAAAGTCGCGTTACCGGGATGTGAAGCTAATAATCGATGTTGATCCTCAATCGATAATATAGAAGTGACAACAAGCCGCAAATATTTCATTCTGC
>JBHEKZ010000051.1:0-3132 GCA_041859025.1 Melioribacteraceae bacterium
ATTATTGCTGGAAATATTGTTACTAAAGAAGCTGCTCTTGAATTGGAACGATTGGGTGTTGATGCCGTTAAGGTTGGAATAGGCGCTGGTTCAATATGCACTACCAGAATTGTCGCTGGTGTTGGAGTTCCACAAATATCAGTAGTAATAGAAGTAGCAAATGCACTAAAAGGTAAAATTCCTGTTATCTCGGATGGTGGAGTTAAACAAACCGGTGATGTTGCAAAGGCTATTGCGGCTGGTGCCGATACTGTAATGATGGGTGGTATGCTTGCAGGCTGCGATGAAACACCGGGCGAAAAGGTTCTATTCGAAGGTAGAAGTTTTAAAGTCTATCGTGGAATGGGATCTCTTGGAGCAATGAAACAAGGTAGCAGCGATCGTTATTTCCAAGATGTTGAAGAAGATATTAAGAAATTAGTTCCTGAAGGAATTGAAGGAAGAGTTCCTTATAAGGGTCCACTCGCAGATACTATTTATCAGTTTGTCGGCGGTTTAAGAGCCGCTATGGGTTACTGTGGATCAAAAAATATTAACGAGTTTAAGACTAAAACTAAATTTGTTAAGATATCTAATGCCGGATTGCGGGAGAGCCATCCGCATGATGTTATGGTTACAGAAGAAGCTCCTAACTATCAAACTTCTCATAAAATTTAATCTAATTACTCTATGTATAAAGTTTTAATTCTATCTTATTATTATCCACCAATGGGTTTAAGCGGGGTTCAGAGGACTCTCAAGTTTACGAAGTACATGCGAGAATTTAATTGGCAACCAACTGTAATTACAGCCGGTAATGTTGCTTATTATGCGCACGATCTCTCTCTGTTGAAGGAAGCTGAAGATGCTGGAGTTGAAATTATCCGGACAGATGCATTCGACGTGAATTCATTGCTAGGAGCAAAATATAAAACTGTAAGTATGCCTAAGGAATTTTTTCGCAAGTTTCTTTCTAAACTAAGCAAAACATTCTTTATCCCGGACAATAAAATATCTTGGTCTAAGAAAGCTTATAAAGTTGCAAAAGATCTCTTGAGCAAAGAGAAATTTGATATTATTTACGTATCTGTTCCGCCATACTCGCAATTTCTAACTGCTGCTAAACTCAAGAAGGAATTTGGAATACCATTATTTGCCGATTATCGCGATTTATGGTACGGAAATCATTTTTCTTTCTATATAACTCCTTATCATCGTTATAAGCATAAAAAGTTGGAGTACGGCGCTTTAAGAGTTGCTGATAAAGTAACTGCAATTAATAGAAAAATTAAAGAAAAGATTCTGCTTTCATATCCATTCTTGGAATATGATGATGTAATTATACTCCCACATGGATTTGACCCGGATGACTTTGAAAAAACAGAGCAGATAAAGAGAACGTCTACAAAGATGAAACTTACTTATTCTGGTATTTTTTATGAAAATATTACTCCAGAATATTTATTGCGAGCTTTCAAAGAACTGACAATTGAAAATCCACAAATCGCTTCTCAGATTGAACTTGAATTCATCGGTCACTTGCGTGATGAAAACAAAAAATTAGTTCTTGAATTGAATTTATCCGAGTATGTAAAAGAGCATGGCTACTTGGAGCATTCGGAAGTTGTCAAGTATTTAGTATCAACCGACGTTCTTTGGATGATGATAGGTAATATTCAGAACGCGGATACAATTTCCACAAGTAAACTATTTGAATACTTCGGTACGAGAAAACCAATACTTGGTTGCGTGCCGGATGGTGCCGCTAGAAATTCTTTGATTGAATACGGAGCTTCATTTTTAACTTACCCGGATTATATAAAAGACATAAAAGAAACTTTGATTGAAATTTTTGATTTATACAAGAATAAAAAGTTACCTATTCCGAATGAGGAATTTGTAATCAAGCATGATAGACGCGCACTTACAGAGCAATTAACAAAAGAATTTCAATTTCACCTAAGAGCAGAATGATGAGAGTAGCATTAATAGGTTCCGGCGGAAGAGAACATGCTTTAGCACTTAAAATTTCTGAAAGTGAAAGTTTAGAAAAATTATTTGTTATCCCAGGCAATCCGGGAACTAAAAATATTGCACAAAATGTATCCATTGATATGTCGGATCAAAATAGCATTGTTTCCTTCTGCTTATATGAAAAGATTGCTTTGGTAGTAATTGGTCCAGAAAAACCACTTACAGATGGGTTGGCCGATACTCTTCGCGAACATGGAATCGTTGTTTTTGGTCCCTCTAAAAAAGCAGCCAGAATCGAAGGAGAAAAATCTTTTGCAAAACAATTGATGTTTGATCATAATATTCCAACGGCTGCATTTCAAGTTTTCGAAAAAGACAATTACGAAGAAGCGATAAAATATTTGCATTCATCTAATTATCCTGTCGTAATTAAAGCTGATGGTATAGCTGCTGGTAAAGGTGTTTTAATTGTAGAATCTTTCGAAGATGCTAAAGAAGCACTGAAAGAATGTTTTATTAATTCTTCATTTGGAGCAGCAGGAAATAAAGTTGTGATTGAAGAATTCATGACAGGTCAAGAAGCATCTATTTTCGCATTAACTGACGGTAATGATTTTGTACTCTTGCCAGCCGCGCAGGATCATAAACGAATTCACGACGGTGATTTAGGTAAAAATACTGGTGGAATGGGTGCCTATGCACCTACACCTTTTGTTGATATGGATGAATTGAAGTATGTAGCGGATTTTATTATCAAGCCCACGCTTACTGCAATGAAAGAAAGCGGGAATAAATTTGTTGGTTGTCTTTATTGCGGAATTATGCTTACACCTACCGGTCCAAAAGTCGTAGAGTTTAATTGCAGATTTGGTGATCCGGAAACTCAAGTAGTACTTCCACTTATAAATGGTGATTTTTTAGGTTTACTATATTCTGCTTCTGTTGGAAAAATCCGGAAAGACTTAGTTTCGCTTTCGAATTCTACTTCTATTTGTGTTGTAATTGCTTCACGAAACTATCCGGATAGCTCTGAGAAGGGCGTGGAAATTTTAGGGTTGGAAGAATTTCCTTGTAACCAATCTCACGTTATTCATGCCGGAACTAAAGAAGTTAAGGATAAGATTGTTACCGATGGTGGAAGAGTTCTCGGTTTAGTAACAACAATTAAAGAAAATAATT
>JBHEKZ010000566.1:0-8943 GCA_041859025.1 Melioribacteraceae bacterium
AACTTGGATAGAATTCTCTTCTCTTTTCAAAATCATCAACGTACAAACTGCTGTCGTTAAAAAATAGGAAAGTGGGATAAAACGTGGTAGCTCCAAAACCGGGCAAAGAATTATTAAGAAGTGATTTTCCCATCGAGGCATGTATCGTTGGTACGTGTAACAAATCGATTATTGTCGGCAGGATATCCACATGCGTTCCCATTTTTGTGTCAAGTTTTTGCACTTCATTTGAAGGATCAAAAATCAATAGCGGTATATGAAAGGATGAGAAAACATCATTTCTGGCTGTATAGATTGTGTGATCTGCTGTTATGATAAAGATTGTATTGTTATACCAAGGCTGTTTTTGTACGTATTCAAAGAATTTTGAGAGCGAGTAATCGGAATAGCTCATTGCAATCTGAAAATCCGTCTTCCCTTTATACTTGCTGAATAAATCCTTTCGATTGTGCGGAATTTTAAAAGGATCGTGAGAAGACAATGAAAAAATCACACTGCAGAATGGTGGCTTAATGGAATTCATTTTATTTGCGGCATCAAGAAAGAATGGTTCATCAAAAATTCCCCAGACTCCATCATACAATGAATCAGCATAACCGGTGAATTCCTCTTTACCAAAATAATTCAAGAAGCCGGCGCTTGGAACGAAAGCGTCGAATCCCATTGATCCTTTCGCAGCCCCATGATGGAAAGAAGTTGTGTAGCCGTGCTCATTTAAGATAGAGCCAAGTCCTCGAATTTTATTTATTTCTGCTCTCGAACCAATAATTGAACTTGGAAAAACAGCCGGCAGTGAAGCAAGTATAGATGGAACGGCCTCAATAGATCGCTGCCCGTTAGCCAGAAAATTAGTATAGAGAATAGATTTCTTTGCTAAGCTGTCGAAAAATGGAGTATCGCTTTCCCATCCTGTTATTGATCCAATATATTCGGCGCTCCAACTTTCCATAATAAAGAGAACTACATTCTTTTTCCGGAATGCTTCGACCGGTTTTTTGATTCGTAGAAACGGGTAATTCTTATCAAGCATTTCCTCATCATTCGATTTCAATAATTCTTGAATGATTTGAGATGATTCTTCCTGCGAATAGAAATTGTATTCCGGAAATGTGTACTGAAAATAGCAGCGGATAACAGTATAAGTACTGTTCAGAACCAAATACCCAAGAGGGCGGTTGTCAGAAAAAAAAGCATTTGTTTGTCTTAGTGGCTTTAATTGTAACCCACCTCGAATACCTATAATCGTTATTACAATTATTACTACTAGAGAGATTGAAGAGGCCAAATATGAGAAGTCCCTTCTGAGACGTTTCGTTATTTCTTTAACTAATTTCAATGAAAGTAGAATGAAAGCAGCCAAACTGAATATGAATCCAAGAATTAATGGAGTATAGTTCTTGAAAAGTCCGGGAACCATTCTAATTAAATCCGGTATTTCCGTGTATGGTTCGAATAATAATCTTCTTTGAATTGTTGGATAGTAAGCATAATCAGCAATGTTTAACCCTATTCCAATAAGATTCAATAAACAGAAAAGAACAAAAAATATGTATCCGGAGAATTTTACTTTTTGAAATTTGATTGGAAGGTTGAATAAAATGATTATCGGCAAGTTAAGCATAAGAAGAGCTGCTATATCAAATCGAATTCCGGCAAGAAACGCGTTCAAAATCTCACCTGCCGAAACATCAAGATAGAAATTTTTATTTACAACATAAAATCCACCCCGAAGTAGAGAATATATCGAGAGCATAAATATGAAAAGCCAAAAAGTAGTTTTCAAATTTGCCGGGAGGAAATCTAAAAACTTGCGAGTACTTTTATTAATAAAATTCACTCAAGTGCTTTCATTTGTTAATTCAAAAATACGAAGAGACTTAATCTAATTCTTACTCTCCCAACGGATATTCAAAATATAACTTGAATCTTTAAATTAGCCGCTGCATCTTATATTCATCAATAAGGAGATGTTATGAAAAGCAATGTAGGCGGAATAGATAGAATTGTTCGTTTTATAGTTGGTTTAGCAATAGTTGTTGCCGGTCTAGTTTTCCAAAACTGGTGGGGACTTGTAGGCATAATACCAATATTTACAGCAACAATTAACTGGTGCCCTCTTTATTTACCATTTGGAATATCAACATGTAAAACATCGGTAGAAAAGAAATAATTTTTTTGGAGGGCCTTTAGCTCTCCAAATTATTTCATTCCCCCCAAATCTACGCTTTGGACTTATGGTTCATCTTTTTATATTGCGGTAAAGGAATATTAAAAGACCTAAGTGGCAAAAAAAACTTTCTCTCTTATAAGCGATTATGAACAAGTTACGGGGATTAATATTTTAATCCACCAATACCTTGATAAGGAAAATGTTGAAGCACACATAGGCAATGGCGTCGAAATTTGTCTGACTGAAGCATTAAACAATGTAATAAAACATAGTTACAAAGGGGAACAAAATCATAAAATTGATGTAAACGTAGCTGTAGATGAAAAGATGCTGGAAATCCAAATTGTTGATGATGGGGAAAGCCGCAAAAATTTGGAAATTAAAGAGCTGGATTTTGATCCCGAAGATATTGATGCTTTACCTGAAAGCGGAATGGGACTCTACATTATCAAACAATTAATGGATGAACTAGACTATTACAAACTGAATGGAAAAAACTACTTCGTTCTACGCAAATACCTTATTTAAGTCCTCAACTAATTATGCTTCTCATTTGAGATCAATACTGCTTCTCCTATTTTTTTGCACTGTCGTTGCGAATGCTCAAGATACAATTCGCAGTCAAGTCTTTAAGGATGATTTACCGAGACGCCATGCAATCATTAAAGCCAAGTATCCCTCTTATACTCTAATAGCCGGCTATGTGTTAACCTCGGACGCAAACCGTGGAGATCCTTTTGCTCAGCACGAACTCGGCATCAGATATTTAATGGGAAGCGGTTTTCCAAAAGATACAGTAAAAGCAATCTACTGGATTCGCAAAGCAGTAGATCAAAATTTACCTGCCGCGCGATTTAATTATGGAATATTATTATATAACGGAATTGGTGTCCCATGGAGTCCGTTTGATGCTTACATGAATTTTAAAAGTGCAAGCGATGCTGGATTAGCTGAATCGCAATTTGCGCTCGGATTGTTGTATACCGATAATCTTACTGTAACAAGGGATTACGGAAAAGCTTATAAGTTGTTTCGCCAAGCCGCTGATTCCAAATATGAACCAGCTAAAACAGCACTTAAACAAATGTTGAAATCGGGATTCATTCCGCCAAATGACTCTACTTTTGTTCCAATCGCAAAAAAGAAAGATGAAACAGCGCAAGTATTAAATCCAAATTGGGATTTGGACTATTATGATTTTGAAAAAGAGGACAAGGATACAAGCACCGCTTTTATTAAACAGATTCTTGGCAGCAAAAAAAGCGAGTTTAAGAAATATCTCGGTATTGAGAGCTTCGATTCAACTAAAGTAGATACGACTTCAACCGCACTACTCGATTTTGCTGCCAACAACGGAAGCCCCGAAGCATTGCTTCTGGTTGCCAGAAGTTATGAAAAGGGAATTAGTTTTAAGAAAGATATGGCAAAAGCAGCGGCATTTTATTTAAGAGCAAACCGATTGGGCTCTTTTAAGGCCGGCGAGGCACTTTACAAACTTGTACAGAATGAAAGTTTTGTTAACACTCTGAAGAATAAAGTAAATCAAGGTGATGCCGATGCTATGTATGCCTGGGCAGCAATAACAGCCCTTGGTTACAGCAACGAGATTGCTACCCAGCAGGCACTTGATTTTTTGAAAAAGGCGGTTGATAAAAAGCATATCCCTTCCATGATAGAGCTTGGATTGTTATACATGAACGGAACTCTTGTTGAGAAGAATAAAGAGAAAGCTTTTTCTTATTGGCTAATGGCAAAAGAACTTGGCAGTACCGAAGCCGAGATCAGAATTGCATTCGCTAATATTTTAGATCATGTTAGCGGAAAAGACCTTTCGGGTGAAATAAAAACTCTGCAGACTCTTTCAGCTCAAGGATCGGTTTTTGCTCAAACTGCTTTAGCTTACTGTTATGAAAAGGGAATTGGAGTTGAAGAGGATAGAGGTATTGCCGTTAGAATGTATAGAAGCGCATCGCAGCGCGGTAATCAGTCTGCTTTCAATTCATTGAAAAGGATGTATGATGAACTTCGTCCGGAAGATGAGATCTATAAAATTTTCGAAACAGCTCAATGATTTTTTAAAACTATAAATGTAATATCATCATTTTGAAGAGCGGTACCACGGAATCCAGTTACTGCTCTTAATAAATAATTTTTAATCTCTTCGGCTGATTTATCGCAATTGTTGGCAATAATTCTTTTCAAATTTTCTTCGCCAAATTGATCTCTCATAATATTCATTGCCTCCGTTACACCATCGGAATACATAAAAACAATGTCATTCGCTTCCGGTTTGATGGATGCTTCTTCAAGAGTCTTTTCAAAAATTCCTTTGTCGTTTAACCCAATTCCCAGACCGGTTGTGTTTAAGATTTCAAATTCTTTCTTATCCGACTTATACCATATAACCGGCAGATGACCTGCACGTACAACTCTCATGCTTCCATCTTTTTCAATTGAAGCTAAAGACATCGTTAGAAAGAATTCGCGACGAAGATTTTTTGAGAAGTATTTTTTTAGATCAATTATAATTTCTTTAACGTCGGTCAAACTGTTGAGAAGTTGATGTAATATTGATTGGACTCTGACCATATATAGAGCCGCAGCCATTCCTTTACCTGAAATATCGCCAACCGTTAAATAGTATTTTCCATTCTGCTCAATAACATCAAAGTAATCACCGCCAACTTCTCTCGCCGGTTCGTAATAGGTAGCAATTTCATAATTGAAAACAGTTGCCGGATGTTTAGGAATTAAATCGCTTTGAATTTTGCGGGCAACATCAAGTTCTCCCTTTGCGGAAAGTTTATCGGCTAACTCAAACGCAAGCAGTAAGTTCACAATAATAAATGCAAGAAGTACGTATCCATTGTTAGGTGACGAATATCCTACCACAAAAAATAACAATGCGGCGATATAAAAAATTCTTCTGCCCGGGGTTAACTTTAGTATGAAAGCATTAAAGAGAGAACGGATAAAAATAAGTCCGCGTACAAATCTATTCTTGTGTTGGTCCGGTTTGGGAATGTCGTTTGCGAAAAACTCGTAGACTTCACCAGCCTCTTTTTTTATTAATCTTTCAATCTCCTGGTAGCTTAAATCGCTGGTGTAGAGATCAAAAATTCGCTTAATTGGATTTCCGTATTGGTTTCCCATCAGTGTTCATTTTCTGTTTTAGACGATTCAAATAATTTTTGGTTGTTAAATTAAACTTTTTGCTTCGATTTGCACTAACTAGGCCAATTCTTTGTTTTATAATGATGAATATGAACTTTCTATTCAAATGTTTAAGGAATAATGAATACTTTGATAATCATACCATCGTTTCCTATTTTTGGACGCGAATAAATACGAGGATAAATAGTCTTAAATGACAGAATATAAATCACTTATCTGGAAATCACTTTTATTTGTAGTGATGTCCTTTGTAATAATAGCGGGAATAGCCTTTCCAATAGTGCCTCAGCCAAAAGTATGGTATGAATTTCCGGTTATACCGGGTTTGGAAGAGAAGGCAAAAATTATCTTTTTCCATGTGCCCACTGCTTGGCTTTCCGTATTAGCTTTTATGATGGCTATGATTTATGGAATACGCTACTTAAGAAACAAAAACATTGATGACGATTCCAAATCTTCAGCCGCACTTCAGTTAGGAATGATGTTCACAATTTTGGCTACGGTAACCGGTTCAATTTGGGCAAAGTTTACTTGGGGTGCATTTTGGCACTGGGATCCCCGTGAGACAAGCATTTTTATCTTACTCTTGATCTATGGTTCATTGCTCGCTCTTCGTTCTGCTGTGGAAAATGAAGATAAACGAGCCCGTCTTTCTGCGGTTTATTCAATTATTGCGTTTTTAACTGTTCCTTTTTTCATTTTTATTATGCCCCGTATTATGGTTGGTCTTCACCCCGGTTCAATGGAATTGGATCCAAATACCGGTCAGGTTGTACAAGGAACCAGTCCGGTAATAGACTTTAAAATGAATGCCAATATGAGAATCGTCTTTTTCACCTCCTTGTTCGCTTACACGATTCTTTATTTTTGGATGTACAAACTCAGATACAAAGCAATTATCATTAAAGATAAACTCTCTAAAAAATAGTTTGAGGTTAATTTGGAAGGTGGATTAGTAAGTTTTCTCGAAAAGAATTCCATATACATCGTAATGTTTATAGTACTTGTTGTTTGGTTGGGCATTTTTCTGTTCATGCAGAACACAGACAAACGTTTGAAAGAAATCGAAAAAGAGCTGGGTGAGGGTCACTCGGCTAAGAAGGAGAATTAAATGAAAAACAAATATATGTTCGGCGGTGCCATCATAGTTGTATTTCTTGGTGTGATGATCTACTTGTTTACACAAACAAATATTCAATACGAAAGCAGTTTCTCTAAAGTTGCTCAATCGGGTAAGACAATAAAAGCAACCGGGGTTTGGGTTAAAGAAAAGAGTTTCCAAGTTGATAAAGCGAAAGACATATTTTCGTTTTATATGAAGGATACTCAGGGTAACGAAATGCGTGTTCTTTATCATGGAACAATGCCAAACAATTTCGAGTCTTCAACTAGTGTTGTTGTTACAGGTAAGTATAATGAAGGCGCATTTCATGCAACAGATATTCTCACAAAATGTCCATCCAAATATCAAGAGAAACCCGTTCAAAATGCTAATTCGTAATTAGCAGATTAGGAGCTTAAATGATTGGTAATATTATTCTCACGTTAGCATTCCTCACCGGAATGTTTTCTGTTGTAATGTACTTTCTAACCTTTAAAGGTTATAAAAATACACTTTCACTTGCACGTGTAGCCTACCATGCTACCGCAATTTTCGTTCTGGCAGCTTCTGCGCTTTTGCTTTACTCGATACTAACTCACCAGTATCAATATAAGTATGTTTACGATTATAGTGGAAGCGGAATGGCTACCGGAATGCTGATGGCTACTTTCTGGGCCGGACAAGAGGGAAGCTTTATGCTCTGGACATTCTTTACAGCTGTAATAGGATTGATTCTGCTAGAGTATACATCCAAAAGAGGCGATCTAGAACAGCGTGTAATGATGGTCTTTACATTAGCTCTAACTTTTCTACTTGGAATGGTAAGCCCGCTTCTTAAATCGCCGTTCAATTACATTTGGTCGCAGCAAGATTTTCTTGACTTGAAAAATATTAATCAATCACTTCTAAGTCTGCCGGCGCTTCAAAGTTTTGTTTTTACCGATCCGCAATCGAACAAAAGTTTTATTCAAATGGGTAAAGAACTGCATGCAGTTTTAGTAGCCAACAATATTTCGATCAGCGATTTCATTATTCAAGGAAAAGGATTGAATCCATTGCTTCAAAACTTTTGGATGCAGATTCACCCTCCAATTTTATTTATTGGTTTCTCAATGTCTGCTGTTCCATTTTCATTTGCCGTAGCAGCAATTATTAAAAATGAATACCGCGATTGGGTTAAGCAATCATTACCTTGGCTGTTAGTTTCTATGTGCGTACTTGGTTTTGCTATTATGCTCGGCGGCTATTGGGCTTATAGTATTCTTGGCTGGGGCGGTTACTGGGGATGGGACCCGGTTGAAAATTCTTCTCTTGTACCTTGGATAGTCGGCGTTGCTGGCATTCATACAATGTTAGTTCAGAAGAAAGCCCAAGAAAAAGGGGGCGGAAGCCGCTTTGTAAAAACAAATCTGATCCTGAGCATCATGACATTTGTTCTTGTACTCTATTCAACTTTCTTAACAAGAAGCGGAATTTTAGGAGATGCATCGGTTCACTCGTTTGTTGATCCGGGAATGGCTGTGTATCTCTTCCTGCTGGTTTTCCTTGGCATTTTTACAATTATGGGAATTGGCGGTGTAATTTTCAGATGGAAATTCTTAACCGAGAATTTCACTTTTGAAGAAAATGTACTTTCACGAGAACTGGCGCTATTTACCGGCTCAGTTGCTTTGATTGCTTCTTCGATAATTATTTTAGCCGGAACTTCCGCGCCAATCTTTGGCACAACTGTAGAAATTAGTTTCTATAACGAATTAAACCTTCCTATTGCAATTATAATTGGACTTGTAAACGGTCTCAGTATTTTGCTTAAATGGAAAACAAATGATGGCAGAACGCTCTGGAAACAATCGAGATTTTCTGTTATTGCCTCTTTGGTTTTAACTCTGCTTATGGTTGTAATCGGAGGGCTTAGTGAACCAATGTTAATCATTTTAGCATTGTCTTCTTCATTTGCATTATTTGTAAATGGTGAAATTGCATGGAAAATTTTTAAAGGGAAAAAAACTTATCTAGGCGCTTATATAGCTCACATCGGAATTGCATTGTTTTTAATTGGTGTTCTTGCAACTGCCGGTCATACACAGCAGCAAAAAGTTGATCTTGTTAAAGGTGAAAAGGTAAATGTACTTGGCCACGATTTAACATTTATTGGCTACGAACCTTTTGAAGCCGGAACTAAATACCGGTTCAATGTAAAAGTTGAAAAGGGTGGAACTGAGCGTATAATTTCTCCCGTTATGTTCATATCGGATTTTAATAATAGCCTTATGCGCGAGCCCGATATATTAGTTGGATTGACAAAAGATTATTATATAGAGCCTGTTAGTTTTGAAGATGGAACTCAAACAGCAGAAGGGGGAACAAGTGTTGTTATGAAGAAGGGGTCTTCATATAATTTTAACGGCACGGAAATTTTCTTTAATCAATTCAATCTGCCTAAAGATATGAGTGCAATGACGGCGGGCGGTACATTTAGAATTGGTGTTTCTTTAAC
>JBHEKZ010000152.1:0-2756 GCA_041859025.1 Melioribacteraceae bacterium
CCCAAGAACTACCGTTGGATGTTGATCTCTGAACGACTATTCTATCAATCCAGTAACCACTACCGGTATTTCTTTGGTCTGACAAATGACCGTAATAGAGATACCCATTTAAATCGTAGACTAAACATGGATCGCCATAAACCCTCCACAAAGAACTCATCTGTTTCTGAGTCCATGTTCTTCCTTCATCAGCAGAAGTATATAGCAGATTCAAATTAGATCCGGCTGCAACAAAACTGGGATTGGCAGGATTAATTGTGATTGATACTTCGTTTGGCTGGCTTGCCGAAGCTGTACTAATGCGAACATTTTTGAATTGCGCGAAAGTATTAATGGAAATCAATACTAGAATAAAGAAAAAGAATCTATTCATATTTTTTTTCACAGAATAAGTAACTCTAGAGTAGAATAAAATGTAAAAATCCAGTGTTTATTTCTGCTGTTGAGTTAAATTTCTCATTTCTTCTATCGCCTTTTCAAGTCCAACGAAAACTGCGCGGGCAATTACCGCATGCCCAATACTCACTTCGTCAATTTCAGATATTGCAACAAAGTCTTTCATGTTGATGTAGTTTAATCCGTGCCCGGCATTTACGCCAAGTCCCAGTTTTTTTGCATGCTTTGCTGCAATACGAACACGTTCTAGTTCATCAAATAGCTCTTCTTCTCCAACAGCGTTTGCATAGTGACCGGTATGTATTTCAATAAAGTCTGCGTTAATCTGAGCAGCAGCATCAATCTGGTTAATGTCAGGCTCAATAAAAAGAGAAACAGTAATATCAGCTTGATGCAAGCGATCGATAGCATCTTTTATTTGACGAATGTTGTCTATAACATTAATACCACCCTCGGTGGTTAGTTCTTGCCGGCGCTCCGGAACTATAGTAGCAAGTTCAGGCTGTATATCGCAAGCTATATCAATAATCTCATCAACAGCCGCCATTTCAAGATCGAGCTTAGTCGTTATTAATTCACGAAGAAGTCTTACATCACGCTCATTGATGTGGCGCCTGTCTTCGCGTAAGTGGACAACAATTCCATCAACACCAAACTGCTCTGCCAACAAAGCAAACGTTACCGGATCAGGTTGTACTTCACCGCGGGCATTTCGTAATGTGGCTATGTGATCAACGTTTATACAAAATCTCATCTTTTCCTCTTTCTGAATTCTATGAGTGAAATTATAAATTTTCTATGTAATAACGAATCTGTAACTATTTCAATTAATCAATCGAATTGACCCAATTGATGCTTTTACTGCCGGGAGTACAGAGTCAACAGAATCTTTTCTAAACGAATATTCAAGCTGCACAATTTGTTGTCTGCTATTTTGAAAAAATAATTTATAGTCGGTCAAGTTTTCTTTATTAAAGCGAACAAGCGTGAAGGAAATTCTTGAATGAACAAAACTGTGAAGAGACATCTCCGAATTTTTATATTTAGATGAGAGTAATCCTTTGTAAAAGTTGACTTCGCTGCTTTTCGAAATCAAAGTATCGGTTGAATTTACTTTTCCAGCACTTAATACAGAACCATTCACTTTATCAAAGAACACATAAACAGGTTCATATATAAAACCGTCGCCGGGGTTATTCCTATTTTCAATTTTTTTTGAAAGTGACGCAGGGGTTAATTCCCAGTCTTTTGGAGAGTTGAATTTAATACCGAGTACTTCATCGCTAATCTCAATGCCTATTTGCGATTTATCATTGGTGTAGAGTTCCGAACTTTCATCAGATTTATTTTTATCGCCACAATTACTAAACAGTCCAAGTGCGGCAAGAAGGACGATATGTCTTAGTTTGAAGAATTTCATAATTTTTACAATTGTTACTACAATCAAATATAATTATCTTTGAGTAGAAACGGATAGAAATATGAACATTTTAATCAACTTTCAAAAAATAACCGGAAGAAAAAATTTGAAAAATTTTCTCTCTTCCCGCTTCGAACAAGTCTTCTAAGTTCAACCCATCACTTTTTTAAACGATAATTTATTTGAAACAATTATTCCTTGAGGTTATTATGATGGGTACATCCACAATTGAAAATTTACTAGATAAAACAAATATTTCTGCTAATGAAGTTCATTCAACATTAGAAAAAAAAATGCTCGTCGACGGTTTCGACCTGGTTTTAGATGTCAAACGAAGTCATGGTTTAACTTTGATTGATGAAATAACCGGTGATGAATATCTGGACTTTTTCTCATTCTTTGCATCTTCGCCTTTAGGAATGAATCATCCTCAATTAGACACGCCGGAATTCCATGAAGAACTTGCAATTGCTTCGATGAACAAACCTTCGAACTCGGATATTTACACAACACAAATGGCAAATTTTGTTGAGACGTTTTCTCGAGTTGCGGTACCGGACTTTATGAAACATTTATTTTTTGTAGATGGCGGAACTCTAGCAGTAGAAAACGGTTTAAAAATTGCGTTCGATTGGAAAGTTCGTAAAAATTTCATTCGCGGACATAAAGAAGAGCGCGGTCATCAGGTTATTCACTTCCGCGAAGCTTTCCACGGTAGAAGCGGTTATACAATGTCGTTAACAAACACCGATCCCGTCAAGATCGCACACTTCCCAAAATTCAACTGGCCAAGAATTGTAAATCCAAAAATCAAATTCCCGGTTCAAGATAACTTAAATGAAATTGTAACACTTGAAGAACAAGCGATTAATGAAATTTATACTGCTATAAAAGACAACAAAGATGATATTGCTGTTTTAATTATAGAACCAATTCAATC
>JBHEKZ010000556.1:0-2509 GCA_041859025.1 Melioribacteraceae bacterium
GTGCTGATATTTGAGCGGAACTGCGAAGAAACTGAATACAACAACAAAAACAAAAATATTATCTACCGCTAAAGTTTTTTCAACAATAAATCCGGTAAGAAACTCCAACCCGACTTGCTTGGCTGCGGCGGCGGAATCGAAACCGGGGATTGCCAAAAGGCGCGGATCGTTTTCAAACTTCCAGCCGGCATATTTATAGAATAGAAAGTTGAAGATAAGCGCAAGCGAAATCCACACGATACTCCACGTTAAAGATTCCTTGAATGTTACTTCGTGTGCATCCCGATGAAAAACACCCAAATCCAAAGCAAGCATTGACAACACAAAAACTGTAAATCCTAAATAAAACCACCAATAATCAACAAAGGGGAAAAGTGAAACACCCTCCATGAAATCTCCTATTTTTTTTACTTATAACACCATAAAGAACAAAAAGATTCCCGGCAATTTTATTAGTTAATTTCGAATTTCCTTCAGTTCAAAAGTGATTACACCATAACCAAGAATATCACGGGCAAAACCCATGAGACCTCCCCCTTTAATTTCTATTCGCGCTTTAATAAGTCCGGTATTTGCCGCTAACCACTCAGTAACAATATTTCTGGCTCCGGTTTCCGATTCGACTGTTGTTTCAATTTTTATGACTGTAAACTTACCCGCCTCAGTATTAACGTCTTCTTCTGCTAAAACCTTTCCGGAAAGATAAACTTTGTTTGAGTCGCCATTTATATACTCAACCGCTTGGTCTTTCCATTCTTTACCGACAAACAAAGGAAAGGCATAGCGCTGAAATGGCTTATTATAGGTTACCTTATTTTCCTTTTTTATGAAAATGAGAAGTTTGATGTATTGATAAGTTTCATGAATGAATAGACCAGTTTCTCTCATTTCCAATTTCTGATGATACTTGAAATTATCAGCTTCGCTTCTGGTTTCAACTAGTCCGCTTACCAGAGAAGCTTTTGTTGTTGCGTCTCCAAACGATGAATTGTAGATATATCTTGTGGTTGCACTTAACGGAAAGAATTCTTTACCGTATAATTTTTCACCCTTCTTTTCCGCGGCAACTGTAATTGTGGCTATAATACAAACTAGAAGGCTAATTTTTTCAAATTTCCGAGTCATTTTTTATCCATTAAACTATACTTTTAGAAAATATGTTATATAATGCATCATTAAATTACGGTTGTAGATTCCCTAACAATCTCGGCTGTCGCTTGGTTCTGTTTTAATAAATGAAAAGAAAACTTATGCAAAAAAATATTTCAAGCTTCTTAAGAAGAAAAGAGCTACGCTTCCGGCTAATTTTTACTCTTTCGATCTTATTAGCGGCTTGCAACGGCAACATTAAACAATCTAACAATAAAAACACAACTACCGATGACCTTGGAAACGCATTCATATTTGCAAATGCACCTCAAAGAGTTATCTCGCTAGCTCCAAACTTGACTGAAATGTTCTTCTCTCTTGGCTTGGAGAAGCATCTGGTTGGAAACACCATGTACTGCAATTATCCGGCTGAAGCACAGAAAATAGAGAAGGTTGGTGACATGCTCACATTCAACTTTGAAAAAATCGTTTCTTTAAAACCGGATTTAATTTTTATTACCGTAGAGGGAAATACAAAAAGCACATACGATAAATTTCGCGAACTCGGACTTAAGGTTTTCGCATCGAATCCAAGGAATTATGAAGGAATTAGAAAAACCTATTCCGATCTTGGAAAAATTTTCGGCGTAACAGGAAAGACCATCCCGGCACTTGCGAAATGGGATTCGACTCTACAATCAATTAGAAAAATTCATTCTCTTCAAAACAAAACGGCTATGTTTCTTGTAGAACTCCGCCCGATTATGATTGCCGGCATGAACACATTTATTAACGAGTACATGCAGTTCTGCGGTTTGAAAAATATGGCTGCCGACTCAAAACTCAATTATCCTATTTTCAATAGAGAAGAAATTCTAAAACGCGATCCTGATTACATTATTTTTCCAACCGGCGGCGGCGATACTATTGAAATGCTAAGAGATGCTTATCCCGAATGGAAACAGTTAAAGGCAATCAGAAACAACAATGTGATTTTTATTGATAGGGATTTATACTTGCGCCCCGGTCCCCGTTTTATTGAAGCGCTTGCAGATTTATCTAATCAGCTTCTTCAGAAAGAGGCGGAAGCTCTGCATCGCCGGAAATAAACATCATAGAGCAAAGATCGCCTTTGAATTTTCCTTTTTCTCTGCAGCGTTTGTGGCGTTCTTTAATTTTGTTTTGGTCCACTTCACCATTTATCCCAAACATATCAAGTTCTTCGCCGCATTCGGCACAAAAAACATTATTATTCTTAACAGCAAGTTCTTTACTATGTATTGATTTCTTTTTGTTCATTTGTGTTTCCAATTGGTTCCCACTCTAATCCTTCACAAGGAAGAACTTTTAGAGTAGGATGCTTGTCCAGCTTCATGCAAAGGACAGCGCTTTTATCAAAATGTTTACAAGAAGTACAAAG
>JBHEKZ010000564.1:0-4918 GCA_041859025.1 Melioribacteraceae bacterium
TTCTTTTCCTAGTTCAATTGCCCAGTTAAATATTTTCTGTTTTTTCTCCGGCTGACTTTCAACATTGCGTTTAATCTTGGAATAAATTCGTTCGAACAATCGAGGAACTGCTGTCATAATTGTTGGCTGAATATCTTTCAAGTTCTGCGATACCTTTTCGATGCTCTCAGCATAAGCTATAATTGATCCTGCCGAAAAAGCTGTATAGTAACCGGCCATCCGTTCGAAGATATGACACAGCGGAAGAAACGAGAGAAAAGTGTCAGTCGCGCCAATATCGAATACTTCGTGCGCTCCTTTAACATTGGAAGCAATATTCTTATGAGTTAATACTACTCCTTTAGGCACTCCGGTTGTTCCGGAAGTGTAAATGATTGTGCAAAGATCATTTTCCTGACAAAGCCTTAAACTATCATCAAAGTGAGACGAATTTGTTTTTTTAAACTCCACACCTTTTGCCTGTACATCTGCAAAAGTAAATACATCTTTATCTGTACCTTTTTCATCATTGTTCATTACAATAATGAATCGAAGTGTTTTGCATTCGCTGCGGATTTTCAAAACTTTATTCAACTGAAATTTATTCGAAACAATTATTCCTACCGCTTCTGAATTGTTGATGCAGAATTCAATTGTTTCGGAAGTTGAGATTGGATAGAGAGGAACATCTACACCGCCAAGACCGAGAATAGCGAAATCGGAGTAAACCCATTCGGGTCTGTTTTCTGCAATAATCGCAATTTTATCGTTCCGTTTGAAACCCATTGATGCAAGACCAAGCGCAAACAGTTCCGTCTGTCTTGCCAGTTCATCATAGGTTAGACCCACCCATTGATCTCCAACGCGGTGTTTCAGCGCCGGGCGTTCCATTCCTTTCCCGAATTCCTTCGTCATTATTTGATAAAGCTGAGAAATCGTTTTGAATTCTTTGTAAAGCGCCATGCAACTCTCCTCAGAAGTTTTGTGTCAAGATAAGGCGGGACTCTTTTATTTGCAATAACGGATAAAAAAAACCGGAAACGAATGTTTCCGGTTTGATAAGTCTTTAAGTGTGTTTAATTCTTAACTTCTACCTGAGAAATGACGAGATTGTTTCGACCGGAAGGATCATCGATAACCAACTTTTGGCCTACCGAAATTTTTTGAGACTTTAGCCTATTCCTTGAAACTATTTGATTAGATGTTACTCGATATTTTGCTGCAATAGTACGAACTGATTCCCCGCTTTTGACATAATGAGTTGTACTTTTTCTTTGAGATGTTACCTTAATAACTGACCGAATAGGTGTAGTTTTATCATTGCCAACTAATTTGCCTTCTCCCTCTATTTCAATGCCATCAGCAATTTTAAAAACTCTATAGATTCCATAACTAGATTTTCTAAATTCATTCGGAATTTGCCAATTTTTGATGCTATTATTTGTTGCATAACAATAATCTACAGCCTGCTTTGAAAGGTACTGCAATTCACTTTTAACATAGTCTCTATCAACTTCTTCTTTCGATCTTGTTTCAACATATTTCGCTTTATTACTTTCATTTCGGTTATTAGTCTGACTTTTTTCTTTCGAACCTTCGTCTAGTGTCAAAATAAGGTAGTCTTTAACAAATTTATTGTAGTCTTCTTCAGAATTTAATTGCATTCTTTCCCCTTCAACGACCTCTTCATAGCGCCAATTATCGGGTTGTAATTCTATATTTATTTTTTCTCCGATTGCCAAGTTCAATTTCTTTGAATAAGAGTAATTTCCATTATTGTCTCCTCGAGAAATAATGAATTCAAGATTATAACTATTCTTTTCTTTTGATAAGGGTATGAGATAAACTGAATAGAATGAACTTTTCTTACTCTTCTTTGAAATATTAAAAAGATTTAATTTGTCCGGATTATAGATTTGAAATGGGACTTCAATAAATCCATAAAAAAGTGTTTTCACCTCCGGAAGACTTTCACTCCCAGTGTTTAATGAAAAAGATTTCAAAGGAAAATCAGTTCTTTTAAGGATGATTTTATTACCACTTCTATCTGTTCTAATAAGATCAATTCCAAATATTAAGTCATTTTGAAATACTTGAGACTTTTTTGCGTAATCTTTTAACCTGACATCTTCAAAAGGGAAAGGTGATTTATCAATAAGATTCGTCTTTTCAGAAGGTTGGTCTCCTTCAACAATTCTCAAGCTGATTGGAGACATTGAGAAATTACTTTGTATAAAGCTGGTTGTAAAATATTCACTTTGCAACACTTTAATAAATTCTTCTGAGTATTCAATATCATAATTAGAATTATTCATAGAATTCACTGATTTAAGTGTATATGTGATATACTTGCAATAAACCAAAAGAGAATCCGAAAGTGTTCTTTTGGGATAAAATGAATAAATAATTACTTTTTTTACTTTCCAATCCTCATTAGATTCTGGAAATTGCGAATTATCACCTTTAACTTGTTTCCAATAATTATCAGAAAAACTGTTTAGATATGAAGAATGAAAACTCGATGAAACACCTAAAGAAAGGCTATCGTTACCATAAATAACTCCTGTCAAAAAACCACTTTCATTTTGTATTGTCGTATATGATCCTGCTCTTTTATTACTTCCATAATTTAATTTAAGTGTATAATTTGAACTTTCTATCTGCTGTGCCACCATAGTTGAAAAGACAACTATTAATAGAACTAATATTTTTTTCATATCTAACTCCCTACATCGTACTTAATTAAATCACTAAACGTAATTTTAGTTGTTTTCATTTTCTTCATTTCATTTACTAAAGCAAATTCATTTGAACGTTTACGCATGGGCTTGGTGGTTACAAATAATTTCTTATTCACTTCGTTCAAAATCGTTTTTTCTTTCTCCACAAAGAGAGTGTCGACTCTGACTTCGTTTTTTGTTACTAAAACTTCTTTTGGTTTTGCGGTAGCTAATAGAAACAACAGCAATATTGCCGCCGCGCTGCTTGCATAAAACGCTGCTTTATAAAACTTACCAACGGTTTGTACTTTCGGTTTATTCTTTATTTCATCCAGATTCTCCGCGCAAAAAATTCTCGATTTTTCCTTTAGAGTAATCAAATCGGAAAAGAGTTTTCGACATTCACCGCATTCGGCGGTATGAGCAAACATCTCAGATTGTTTCTCGCGGTCAAGTTCCCCATCAACAAATAAATTTATTTCTTCATTAAAGTGTTTCATGGTTCACCTCATTTCAAATATTTTCTAAGCTGTTCGCGTACGCGGAACAGTTTTACTTTTACATTATCTATTGTAATTCCTAGTATGTCTGCAATTTCTTGATATGAATGACACGCGTATTCACGCAGATAAATCAATTCATATTCCTCTTTAGTTAGTTTCTTCATCGCATCATTTAGAGTAATTTTTTCATCAAGGTTGGAATCAATTCTTTCCGTTATGTTCTCATCTATCGAAACTACATTTGAAGCTTTTCCATTCAATTTTTTATAGCAGTAATTGCGCGTGATAACAAGAAGGTAGGTTTTGTAACTGCATTCTCCTCTAAAAGTATTTTGGCTGTTGATGAAACGGACAAATACTTCTTGCAGAGCATCTTTTGCGTCATCGGAATCTTTAAGCAGACTCATCGAATAATTGAGAATATCCTTGGAGTAGAGGTTGAACAGTTCCTTTACGTTATTCTCTTTTTGATTCATCCTATCCCGAAATAATGGCTTCTGTAAATAGATTCAATTTCCCTTAAAATGTTACAAAATTATTTCAGCAGTTTCACTTTTTATTATTTAGTCGAGCAATTCCACCCTAACATAAACCGGTTTAGTTTCGAGATGAGCTTGTTTTGTCCGGAGACTCAATAATTCTATCCTTAGTAGAACCGGTTTTACCAGCGAATAAACGCGTTCTATGTAGAACTCCGGTTGTTCTGTCCCGAGATAAACGCGTTCTATTCCAGCCCAAACCGGTTCTGTTCTTACCCAAATGCGTTTTATTTAAACATGAACCCGTTCTGTTTCGAACTCCTCGCGTTTTGTTTGGAACCCCATGCGTTCTATTCAGAACCCCACGCGTTCTATTCTGAAGTAGATAAATGAGCTAAAAACGCAGTTTTTCTACAATTTGGGAGAAGCTGAGAAGTTAACAAGAACATCAGTTTTGGGTTCGAACATGGCTTGGATAGTTTATCTTTTTAAGATTTCGCTACTATTTAGTAGAAAACACCACCCCATCTACAACCGGTGTAACGCAAATCAGCGGGTTTTGAGGAACCTTGAACTTCTCGAAAATCTCTTCAAAAAGCTGATACTGCAAGCCTTGCTTTTCCAGCTTAGCGAATTTTTTGTAAGGCATAAATTCCCCTTTTTTGTTTCTAGGCGAATCAAAAGTATATGCCGAATCGAAATCTGCTTTAGCATGCTCTTTCAAGAACTCAATTTTTTGCTGATCTCCTTCATCGCTCTGGTATGCTTTTGCTTTAAAAGCAGTTACAGCACCGTTGTCTATTATCAAGTAAATATTCAAAATTGTTTCGCCCATATATTTCTCTTTGATCGAAATTATAGCAGTTAATAAATGCGTGTTTATTATCCAAACCACTCTTTATAAAGTTCCGGTCTTCTATCTCTAATGAATAATCTCTTTGCATGAGACTTGTTAATTTTCTCTATATCAATATTGCAGTAAAGAATTTCATCTGTACCAATTCCGGCACGTGCAATTACTTCTCCATCCGGATCGCAGACAAAAGATTCACCGGAAAAGTTAAGACATTCTTCTTCACCAACGCGGTTGCAAAGCGCTGTGTAATAGCCATTTTGAAAAGCAGCTACTCTCATTTCAGCTTCGTATAATCCTTCAGGCCATTCACCCACAGCACCGGCCTGCGGAATGAAAACAATTTGGGCACCGTTAATGGCTAAAGCGCGCATGTATTCGGGA
>JBHEKZ010000368.1:0-3577 GCA_041859025.1 Melioribacteraceae bacterium
CTACATCACCAAGTTGACGAAGTGCAATAAGTTGAGCTAAAACGCCGCCTATCTGTCCGCCGCCGATGAGTGCTATTTTTTTTCTTGCCATTATATACTCCGAAAAATTTAATTAATGTTTTCCAATTAAAAATAGGAAGTTTGCAAACTAATTCATACAAAGAAATTTAGAATATTAGTGAAGGGAGAGTTTTAAAATAATCTCTGTGCCGGTCGGGGTAAAATTGTATTGTAGGTCATCCAGGAAGTTGCGCATAATGTGGATGCCTCTTCCGCTGTCTTTTAAAATGTTTTCCGGTTTAGTCGGATCGGGAACTGCATTAATATCGAATCCCTTTCCTTCATCTTTCAAAATAATTTCCATTTTACCTTCATTAATTCGAACGGTAATGGTTACGGTTTTCGATTTATCGAAACGGTTGCCATGCTTCATACAGTTGGAAATTGCTTCTGAAAAGGAGAGGGCCAGATTGTTGATTTTGGAATTATCCATGTCGGCGGATTGAGCAATATGAATAATATACTCCTCCAATTCCGGAAGTATATCGGGATCGCTGGGAACTACTCTATTGTACACTTTCTCTGACAAATATAAATTCCATTTTCAACTTGTGTTAAAATAAAGCTACCCGTATTTAGGTGCAAATCGGTTTAAGAAATAAATCAAAAATTGTAATTCATTCTAATGCTTAAGTTCGCCATCTCCCGGTTGGAATTATCTTCTGCTTTGATATATTCGTACCAGCCCAAAAACTTTAAAGAAATCTTTTCGGCAATTAGATAGTTTATCTCTCCAACCGGACCAATGCTTTGGTACTCGGAAACTTTAGTTTTCTGAACACCATTCTTATAATTAAAAGTGGAAAGAGAAAAGTATCTGGCGCCTAAACTGAAAATAAACCCGAAATAGTTGTAAGATACTCTTGGTTCGCAGAACGCTTCTTGCAAGTAGCGCTGCGGTTTACCTGAAAAGGTAGTCCACTTGAAATCTCCTTGCTCGCTAAACTTTAAATATCCGGCTACAAGCAGTGTAGTTGAATTAGTGATTCTATATTGTGATGAATCGCGGAGCGCGAGCTGACGGAAAGAATAGCTTCTGTAATTTGGATTCAGCTCTTCGTAGTCAAAGACAGTATAGTTCGCGGAAACCTCGGCTGAGTTCATCGAAAGGAATTTGCCGGCACGGAAGAATCCTCCGGAAGATAATTTCAAAGTTCTTTTGATATTGTTGTTTGCGCTTCGTTCGGCAAAAATGTAAATGGTTTTGTTAAGACTTCCTTCAAGATTAACAAACGCTTTGAAGGCATAGTTAAATTCATGTTCATACATTACTCTTCCAATTGAAAGAAGCTCATCTCTGTCATCAAAATTATCTTCTGCCGGCGTATCATATTTAAGTTTTCGATGAAACAGAGTAAGAATAATCTTATCGGAAGAACTCAAATTCCAGAGACTGGTTAGAGAAATATTTGCAAGCTGGGAAGAGTTATTCTTTTGTTCTTCAAGTCTGCCTCGTTCCGTAAAAACCATAGAACTCAAACCGTCGTAGCGCACCGGCTGATGCTTTTCATCCCTTTCTGAAAAGGAGAAGCGCAGAGAAAGTGCTAGATCGTTTGTTGTATATTCTGCGGCGGATGCAAAATCCAATTTGAATTCTTCAATCTTGGTATCGTAATTTGAATTTGCGCTGTTGCTGGAAGAAACAAAGCGTGTTTCACGGTCGATGCCGCGCCAAGCAATCCTTCCTTGAACATCAAATGCAAAAGGAGAAGAGCCGGGAATGAAGCGGATTCTATCCTGTATAAAATAGCTGGATTCTGTTCTGCTTTGGATATTGTTTGTAATATCAAATTCGTCAGCGGTGATTTGATCTGCGACGAAATAAAAATCGCGCCGCTGTTGAGAGTAATAAGCAGAAATTGTGTTGCTGAAGTTCTCTTCGAAATCATTTTTCAAATCGATGCTCAGAATGCGGAGCGAATTTTTTCTTGGGGAAATGTCTTCGTTATGAAGCTTAAATAAAGAGTTTAGTTCAAAATCGCCAAGATCATAACGGTCAATATTTGCTTCAGCGCCGTAAACCAAGCCAACATCGCTTACACCAATTTGGTTGTTCTGCTCAAAGCCGGCAAATGGAGTTATGTGAATCTTATCAGCCGGGAGATATTTTACGAACAGTGAAGAAGTAAGGAGAGATGCTTTATTCAATCCAATGTTTCTATCATCGGAATAAATGTTATTGTTAAAATGAAGTCCAATTTTGAAATTGTCGTTGAATGAATATAGCCCCATTGCCCATAAATACTGCTCATCCTTAATATTCTTGCTGCTTGTATTAATGATTGTAGAGTTGAAATTTTCCTTAATACCGAAAAATGTGTTGCTGCCGGAGAAATTATATTTCAGCAGAGTGTTGAAGTTGTGCGTGTTCAACTGCTTTTCGTAGGAATTAATAATTAACTTATCGGCGTAACCTAAAGTTGAAAAAAGAAGACTGTCTTTTCCAATTTGGGCATGCAGAACCACAGAAGAAATTATAATTAGAAGTATTAAGACTTTTTTAATCATGAAGTTCTAATATGCCATGGTTGAAAACTTATTGTAGAATCTCAGTTTGACCGCGCGAAGGAATAAATACATTCTTAAAGCCGGTTTCTTCCAGTCTAAGTTTGCATGCTTGCTGCTGTTCAGCTTCACCATGAACGAGAAATATTTTTTTCATCATTTGTTTGTCGAATCTGCTGCTGTATTCCAACAGTTCGCCAGCATCGGCATGAGCGCTGAAAGAGTCGAGTACAATTACTTCAGCTTTAACATTGTACGGATCGCCGAATATCTGAACGTCTTTCTCACCATCAATTAGTTTTCTACCAAGAGTATGCTCGGCGGCATATCCCACAATTAAAACAATATTGTTTGGATTACCGATATTATTAGCAAGATGATGGAGAACTCTGCCGTTTTCAGCCATTCCGGAGCTGGAAATAATAATACACGGTCCATCAATAAAATTAAGTTGTTTTGAATCTTCAACATCTTTGATATAGGTTAGTTTATTGAAACCCAACGGATCTTCATTTTTCCTAATAAACTCCATAGTTTCCGAATCAAAGCATTCAGGGTGAAGCCTGAATACGGTTGTGGCATTGACGGCAAGTGGGCTATCAACATATACGGGCATTCTCTCAGCTTTATTTGATTCGAAAATCTTATGTAAAGAATAAACTATTTCCTGCGTTCTGCCCACGCTAAACGCCGGTATAATAATTTTAGATTTTTTGAGATGGGCTTTTTTCAAGACTGAGGCAAGCTGATCTTCGGAATCGAGCGGGTTATCATGCTTGCGTCCCCCGTAAGTGCTTTCACAAATCCAGTAATCAACGTTTGGTATTCGTTCCGGGTCTTTAAGAATTGTTAAATTGGGACGCCCCAAATCACCGGAGAAACCTAATGTAGTCAGTTTGCCACTTTCAATTATCTTTAAGAAAACTATTGCAGAACCAAGAATATGGCCGGCATCGTAAAACGTAAGAGAAATTTCGGGAGTTATTCTAAATTCTTTTCTATAGTTAAGACC
>JBHEKZ010000584.1:0-3659 GCA_041859025.1 Melioribacteraceae bacterium
TGTCTGTTTGTTGAGTGAACTTCTCTTAAAGTTGTTGCTACAGCTTTTATATTAGGATAACGAGCAGTAACATTATCAATCATCGCAAAGAAAACACTAGGATCCAATTTCGATTTAGCATGAACATCAGGTCCGGGGAATCCTAAACCTTTTTGCAAATCTTCTTCGTTTCCAACAAGCACATCAACATGTTTAACAATTCCATCCAAAACTTCGGCTGCTTTACTTTCGCCGCCCCAGATATTCCAGAGCTTAGCACGGAAATTCAAATCGAAACTAGTGATAGCTCCGGCTGCTTTAGCTTCTTTCATCGCTTCAATAATCAACTGTCCGGTTGTTTCTGAAAGAGAAGCAAAAATTCCACCGCTGTGAAACCACTTAACACCATTTGCAAATATTTCTTTCCAGTTAAAATCGCCCGGCTTAAGATACGAAGCGCCTTCGTTACATCTATTGTAAAATACAACAGGTGCACGTGAGCCCAAGCCTCTATCACTGTAAACAGTTGCCATGTTGGGACCATTAACGCCGTTGTGCTGCATTTTTTTGTAGAATGGTTTAACACCCATTGCACGAACACGCTCTGCAATTAAATCTCCAATTGGATATTCAACCATCGCAGAAGCAATAGCAGTATTCATTCTAAAACAATCCGCCAAGTTTGCCGCTACGTTAAACTCACCGCCGCTAACATGAATTTGGCATTGAGTAGCTTTTCGAAATGGAATAATTCCGGGATCTAAACGGTGAACAAGTGCCCCAAGTGAAAGTAAATCAATAGCCGCATCTTTCTTGATATTTAGTACTTCGCTCATTTTATTTTTTCCTTAATTATTATACGCCACTGTAAGCATTAAAACCGCCATCAACAGGAACGATGACGCCAGTTACAAATCTTGAAACGTCTGAAATCAAATAGAATAGAGTTCCGAGAAGTTCTTCCGGCTCACCAAATCTTCCCATAGGAGTTCCGGAAATAATCTTATGTCCTCGAGCAGTCAATTCGCCGGTCTTTTCGTCGGTTAATAGAAATCTATTTTGGTTTGTTAAGAAGAATCCTGGCGCAATTGCATTAACACGAACGTTTGCTTTAGCAAAGTGTACTGCCATCCACTCCGTTAAATTATTTACAGAGGCTTTTGCGGCAGAGTATGCAGGAATTTTTGTAAGAGGTCTGAAAGCATTCATTGAAGAAATATTTATAACACTTCCGCCTCTGCCTAACATATCCTCCGCAAAAACCATTGTTGGCAAAACAGTTCCAAGAAAATTCAAATCGAATACACTTCTAAATCCTTCAAGGTCCAATCCGAAGAAAGATTTTGAAAGATCATGCATATTTTCGGTAGTTAAGAACTCATTGGCACATGTTGCCTTAGCTGAATTACCACCAGCACCATTCAGAAGCACATCAACTTTACCAAGCTGTTCATTAATTTGCTTTTTTGCTTCGATCAAACTTTCTTTATCAAGAACATTTCCAACTACACACAAAACCGGTTTTCCACTTTGAGCAGCCATACCGCGTGCGCAATCCTCACATCTTCCTTTTTTATAATCAAGAATAGCAACCTTCGCACCGGCATCAATTAATGCTTGAGAAAATACACCGCCAAAAACACCGCAACCTCCGGTAATGACACAAACTTTATCTTTAACATCCGTGAATGATAAATTCATTTTAATCTCCTACTTCTTAATAGCGTTATTAATGCTTTGAGTTATGAGCTTCGCATTTTCTGTTAACTTGGAATAATTTTCGGAATCGATAGACTCTTTGTCCAAAAGAGCAGAGCCAATTCCAACAGCAACAGCACCAGCTTTAATCCAATCTCCGGCATTAGTTAAAGAAACGCCGCCTGTCGGCATCAGTTTTAAATGCGGCATGGGGGCAAGAATACCTTTAAAGAAAGCCATTCCTAAAACATCAGCCGGAAAAACTTTTACAACATCTGCACCATATTCGTATGCAGTTAAGACTTCAGTTGGAGTAAAACAGCCCGGCATAGCCGGCACATCATATTCATGGGCCATATCAATAATTTCTTTTTTGAAAATCGGGCTGACTACATATTTAGCGCCGGCTTCAATAGCCTGCTTTGCAACTTCTGCGTTAAGAACAGAACCTACACCAATAATTATATCATCGCTTAACTCTTGAGTTACTTGCTTGATCAACCCAATCGCGTTTGGGACTGTCATTGTTACTTCAGCAACCGATACACCGCCAAGCGCAAGCGCTTCAATTACTTTTTTAAGTTTGTCAGCTTCTTTTAAGCGAATAACTGCAACCGATTTTCTTTTAAGAATTTCTTCTAAGATTTTTTCTCTTTTCATATCAGCAGAATGGTTCAATGTGTTTAATAAAATGATTAGTTAAAAAAGTATAATGAGTTTTCTCATTTTCTTTTAAGCAATTCAGAATTTTATCTTTGAATAAATATCCGGCAGCAGTTTTCTCAGTTAACACTTTGCCAAAAGTTACATGAAGAACTTGGCGAGCGTCTTCCGAACTAAAAAGTTCAAGCAATTCTTGATCTGTATATCCTGAAGAAGGTTTTAGATTAGATAATACAGCTGAAACGTGGTAAGACAATTTCTCTGTTTCGTAAAGCCCAAAGCAGAAATCATAAATTTCTCTGAAGAGTTTAGAATCTTCCGCGGCAACGACACGAAGCGCTTCCAGATAACTTGTACCAGCTGTTTTAACATGTGTGTGTGCGCCACGGAGTGAGCCAATAACTTTGTAAACAGAAAATTTATCGCTGCCGGAGTGGAGACTTATTTTATAATTGCCGAAATATTTTGTAATAGCCAAGTGCTTAACATACTCACTCTTGAATAAATTCAAATCACCTTTGTAATCAATTCCTTTTTCAAATGAACCTATAAAGCGTGGAGCTAAGCTTACAAACTCAACTTTTAAGCGATGTAATTCGTTTGCAAAGAAAAAGTGTTCAAAAGTAGAAGTAACTGATTCCGTTTCATCAACCGAAACTTCAACTTCAAACGGCCGGCCATTACTAATACTTTTCATATGCTCATACATTTTCTTGATATGAGCTATCGCTTTACCATACTTCGCGTAGGCGCGTAAAAAATCTTGTTCGTTAACTTCAAGAACAAAATCATCAGTAATCTTAAATTCTTTTTTTGAGTAACGTCTTTCTGCGGCTGGGAAAGTATCGTTAAGCTCACTCCATGGTAAATTTGCAACGACACTGAAAAGTTTTTTCTCATCATAGTTATCAGCATTATTATCTACATGTTCGCCCGGATCAAAAGTAAACATCGTAAAGCCGGCATTAAGCATCATAGTAGCATCTTCCGGGGTTTTCAAGTGATCGGCATCTGAGCCGAAACCATTTTTGTATCCTTCTTGAAAAACTGCCCAAACTGCTGCGTCCATAACTTCATCCGCAGTCCTTTGTGTTCGAGTTAATTCACGTATCGATTGCTGAGCAAGAATCGGTTTAAAATTTCCAATAGTTAAAGAGCGAATGTGCCCGCCGTTTGCCAGCCCAAGTCTATCTCCAAACCCAAATGAATCATCAATTCCAAGTACCTTAGGAACAGTAAAACTGAAAAGTGCTTGGATAGCAATTCTGTTTTTGTTTGTTAGAGCGCACTTCTTAATTACTTGATTTTCACTCTGCAGC
>JBHEKZ010000021.1:0-2966 GCA_041859025.1 Melioribacteraceae bacterium
GCAAAAGAGAAGTTTCATCTGTAATCGTGTCATTTTCAATTAATTTTTTATAAGCGGCAAATGTAACTGAACTAGATGGCTCAAGCAGTATTCCGAATTCTTTTGCCGATTCTTTTTGTGCCGTTAGAATTTCATCATCACTAACAACGACAACTTTACCGCCGGTTTTTTCAATTGCTTCCGCGCCTAAGTATAATGCTCTTGGCGCACCAGCACAGATTGAATCCGCTATACTATGTGCCGGGATGTAATCGAACTTTTTAGTTTCAGAATACCGAGCAAAAGCATTGCTTCCTTCTGCTTGAACTGCAACTAGCCTTGGTAATTCTTCAATCCAGTTTAGATTTTTTAATTCTTGAAATCCTTTGAACAGTCCAGAGAGAATAACTCCATCGCCGGCGGGTACAAAAATATAGTTTGGAATCTTACTTTTCAGTGCAATAAAAATGTCATATGCGGCCGATTTTTTCCCCTCAATAGTAAGGGGATTGTAAGCAGTGTTTCTGTTGTACCATTTTTTTTGAGAAGATATTTCGAGACAAGTATCAAACGCTAAATCGTAGTCTCCGTCAACCAAAACTAATTCTGCACCAAACGACTGGATTTGAATCCGCTTGGCTTCCGGAATATTCTTTGGTACAAAGACTACTGATTGCAGACCAAGACGGGCACAAATTCCGGCAAGTGACGAACCGGCATTTCCGGTGGAAGCCGCAGCAATTTTATTTATGCCCATTTCCATTGCCTTTAGTGCAACTAAACTTGAAGCCCGGTCTTTGTATGAAAGCGTTGGATTGCCTGTATCATTCAAAATAAAAAATTCTTTTCCACAATAATTCAGCTTTTGAAAACTGTTGGAAGGAAGAGAAATTTTTTGAAGCTCGCTTTGAAGTGAGTTTAGCTTAGCTTTATTCAGCGGCCAGAGAAAATCGTATTGCCAAAATTTCCCCAACTCGAAATTGTAAAAGCTCTCTTTGCTAATTCTTGTTTTGATTGAATCATAATCATATTCAATCAATAGAATTCCCTTAAGCGGCTGATTCTTTTCAACCTTACCACAAAACGGACAAAGATAAAGCAGGTTTTTTTCTACTTCATCTTTGTCATAAGTTTTTCCGCAATCAAAACATTTGTAAATGTATTCGTTCATTTTATTGCCATGCGCAGTACTTACATTGTTAATCCCATAATTGCTTTTGCTGTGTGTAAACGGTTTTCCGCTTCATCAAAAACAATGGAAATATTTGGGTTATCAAGAATTTCATCAGTCACTTCATTACCGCGATCAGCCGGAAGCGCATGCATCAATTTAACATTTTTATCGGCCAGTTTAATTCTCTTATCGTCACAAATCCAGCTCTTATATTTTTCCAAGTTGGATTTCATTTCTTTCTTACATTCTTCTTCATTTGCCAAATACTGTTCTTCGCCATAGTAGCCAAATCCGCCCCAGTTTTTGGGAACAACAATGTGTGCGCCTTCAAAAGCTTCATCCATATCATTTGTAAAACGTATACTTCCGCCCCCTTCTTTCGCGTTAAGTTGTGCTTTCTCTACAATCTTTTTATCCAAAGGAAATTCTTTTGGATGAGCAACTGTAACATCAATACCGTAACGCGGGAAAAGTAAGATTTGAGTTTGAGGAACACTGAGCGGTTTGGAATGTGTTGTGGCGTATGCCCAAGAAACAGTTACCTTCAATTTTTGAGTATTGCGCCCAAGATGTTCAAAAATCGTCATCAAGTCCGCAAGTCCTTGGAACGGATGATAAACATCATCTTGCAAAGACATAACCGGCTTGCGGGAGTTTTCAGCTAACTCATTCAAATATTTATTGCCCACACCATAGAAGCAATTACGGCAAGCAATTCCGTGTCCCATCCGGCTTAGAATGATCGCAGTATCTTTCGCAACTTCCCCATGTGTTATCTGCATTTTATCCGGAGTTAAATCATGCGCGTGTCCGCCAAGTTGAGTCATTCCGGCTTCCATCGAGTTCCGTGTGCGGGTTGATTGTTCAAAGAACATCATGAATAAAGTTTTATGAGGAAGCCAAAGAGTAGGCTCTTCAGCGTAAAACTTTTTCTTCAGATCAAATGCCGTATCAAAAACTATATCGAGTTCTTCCTTTGTCCAGTTGTCTTCTGTAATAAAATGTTTTCCTTTAAATCTTGGTTCCATAGTTTCTCCAAAAAAATAATTCTATACTTAATTAAATATTTTCAACCATTGTAAAAGGGAATAAAGAATAAAACTTTGTCGCTTTCAAAAGATCGTTAAGGACTAATTCTTCTTTTGATGAGTGGGCGAGTTCTTCTCTTCCCGGCGCAAAACCAATTGTTGGAATTCCAAAATGCCCGGCAGTAGCCACACCGTTGGTAGAAAAGCTCCAAACACCACTCTTTGCTTTTCCAATTGCGGCCTTAGATGTTTTCATTGCCGCATCTACAAGCGGATGTTTTTCATCGTAAACCCAAGTTGGAAAGTAGGCTTCCTGGCAGAACTCTGTTCCTTTCCAACTTTTTCCCTCTACATTTGGAATTGATACTTTTGCATCGCTCTTATGTTTCTTAATTATATCTTGAAGTTCTTTCACAACAGTTTTTTTGTTTTCACCAATTGTCATTCTTCTGTCAAGATGAATCTGGCAATAATCGGAGACTGAACAAAGCGAAGGAGCTTTAGATGTAATTTGGCTGACTGTAATGGAGCCTTGGCCAAGCGGCTGTTTTGGCTTTAATTTTTTGTCAAGTTTTTCTATTTCAGCAAGTATTGGCTGCAATTTATAAATCGCATTAATTCCTTTTTGATTATGAGCGCCGTGAGCCGATTTTCCAGTCGCAGTAATTTTCAATTCCATTCTGCCACGCTGTCCGCGATAGACTTGCAAATTCGTAGGCTCTCCAAGAACAACATAATCCGGTTTTATTTTTTCATTTTGGATTATATGATATAGCGGATAGCCG
>JBHEKZ010000426.1:0-2916 GCA_041859025.1 Melioribacteraceae bacterium
GTTCTTGAATGAATATTTTTTAATTTGCAAAAGTTGATTTATCGTTAAGCTGTCTTCGGCAGTTTCAATAATTTCTATATTGTTATTCAGAGTGATTTTCATTTGTCTTTACCAAGTAATATTTCTAAAACAGCATTTGCCATCATGTTTGATACAGCACCAACACGTGGCGCGAGGGGTGGATCGGTTTCACTTGTTTCACTTGTTCTATCACCAACAATGTAAAGTTTGCGGAATTGCTCCGTTTTAATCAAGTTGTTGCCGCCCCAGCCGGCTAAACCAACACCGCACACTATCGGTTTTTCCGGAAATTCCGAAAGAACAGTTTCTACAATCATTTCTTTCATCTCAGCTTTATCAAACGCCTCAACGATTACATCACACTCACTGTAAATCTCAACAATATCTTTGGCTGCGAGTTTAATTGTGTAGTCACTAACATTTAGGCTGGAATCAATTCGAAGAATATTTTCTTTAAGCGTTGGGGCTTTATATTTGCCAATCTGATCAAAGAAAAAGTATTGACGGTTTAGATTGCTCTCTTCAATTACATCAAAGTCTGCAATAATAAGTTTGCCTATTCCAACTCTTGCAAGCGCGGCGGCACAGTTTGAACCAAGTCCTCCGCAGCCGGCAATCCCAACGGTTTTTGTTGAGAGTATGTTTTTAATTTCGGAAAATTTCATCAGCGATTCCTCGCTTTAAAAATAGCCAATTTTCTTTAATGATTTCAGAATTCCTCTTCATAAATTTGGGAAAGCAAAAATCATGGAATTAAAATGAAACTACAAAAGTATTTCTTGTTCTTAGTTGTATTCTTATTTGTTGCATCATCCGTTCTTCCTCAAACAGAAACGGAGCTATACAAACGATTAAAATCGTTTAAGGAAATTACCAGCATTACTCCGGTAAAACATGATACTACATTTAGCGAAGCTTATCAGATTATGGTTTCGCAGCCGGTTGATCACAACAAACCAAACGGCGCAATATTTAATCAAAAAGTTTACTTGCTGCACAAGGGCGAAACTCTTCCAACTGTTTTAGCTCTGGAGGGTTATTCTGCCGGATTTAACAGACCTTACGAACTGACAAGAATTTTACAAGGCAATCAAGTTTTAGTTGAGCACAGATATTTCGGCGAATCTGCTCCTAAAAATTTGAATTGGAATTATCTTACTGTAAAACAATCCGCTGCAGATCATCATGCTATTGTAGAATTATTTAAGAGAATTTACAGCGGTAAATGGATCAGCACCGGCGTAAGCAAAGGCGGACAAACAACAATTTTCTTCAAACGTTTTTATCCAAACGATGTTGATGTAGCAGTTCCTTACGTAGCTCAGGTTAATTTCTCAATGGAAGATCCTCGTATAACAAGATTTTTGAAAACTGTTGGCAGCGATGATTGCCGCAAAAAGATTTTAGATTATCAACGTGCGTTTTTGCAGAGACGGGATGAAATAATGCCTTTGTTAAAGGAAGACATAGAGAAACAAAATATTAAAATAGCGTTCAACTTAGATTTTATGTACGAAATTTGGGTTCTCGAATATTCATTTACTTTCTGGCAATACGGTGCAGCAAAGTGTGAAGAAATTCCTCTTCCAATCGCAGACGCAAAAACAATGTTTGAGCAGATGAAAAAAGTAAATGGCTACAGCTGGTACACAGAGCAAGGGATAAAACAATTCCTTCCATCCTACATTCAATTTTATAAAGAGATTGGATATTACGACTATGATTTAGAACCGTTCAAAGATTTATTAAGAGAGGTTAAGGATGGTTCAAGCATTTTCTGGATTCCACAAGAATTAAGACCAAAGTTTGATAGCACTTTATTGCTTGATATTAAAGAATGGATAAAGACAAGCAGTAACAATATGATTTTCATTTACGGTGAACTTGATACTTGGTCTGCAACCTCTGCTGTACTTTCCGGAAGAACCAACGCACTAAAGATGGTAAAAAAAGATGGACACCATGGAACAAGTATTAGAAGCTTCGAGCCGGAAAACAAAGAGCTTATTTACTCTACTTTAGAAAAGTGGCTTGATCTTAAGATCAAAAGATAACGGAGATTAAGATGGATTTGTTTGGAAACATGACCCTGAGCGCAGTTCAAATTATACAGCTAATGCTTGCGCCCGCTGTAATGATTAACGCGTGCGGGCTTTTATTGCTTGGGATTAACAACAAGTATTCACTCGTTGTTAATAGAATTCGCTTGCTAAACGAAGAAAAGCGAGAACTTATGATAAAGATTGGAGAAAAATCTCCAACAACAGACGATAACGTTCGCCTTGAAAGTATTGCGGTACAAATAAATGCGCTTGTTTACCGCGCAAAACTTGTGCGCAATTCTGTTTTGTGTTACACAATCGCAGTTGCGTTATTTGTATCAACTTCTTTAGTCCTTGGAGTTTCATCTGTGCTTTCTCTCGGCAAGCTTAATTTTCTTATCATCACAACATTTTTGCTTGGAATGAGTTTTGTAATTATCGGAATTATTTTTGCAGCGCTCGAAACAAAAAAAGGCTACGATATTATTTCTTACGAAGTAAAATCTCATGAGTAAAAGGCAGCCATCGGAAGAGGATTTGCTCAAACCGGAGTATATGATTTTAATGTATGCTCACGGTGCTTTTCCGATGGCTGATGAAAACAAAAAAATAAATTGGTATTTGCCGGAGGTACGCACAATAATTCCACTTGATAATTTCAATTTTCCCCGCTCACTAAAAAAACACTACTACAATTCCGGCTTCACTTACAAAATTGATAATGCAATAATTGATGTAATTAGAAATTGCGCTGATAGAGACACAACTTGGATTTCCGACGAGCTTATAGAAGCATACAAAGGTTTACAAGCGAAGGGTAATTTACATTCCGTCGAAGTTTTTAAAAATGAAG
>JBHEKZ010000596.1:0-2991 GCA_041859025.1 Melioribacteraceae bacterium
ATAGAAGCGTTCACTCAAAACGTTGTAAATGATAAAGACCTTTTTGTTAACCATTACAAAGAATATGACAGGGTTTTACGTAGAAACAAAAAGCATGGTTTTGCTAGATTAAATAACCCGGATTGGTACACAAACAGTGAATGGGCATTTCTGGATTTACGTTTTGCAATTGCTTTAAATAACTATGGACAGAAAAAAGAAGCCAAGCAGTTAATATATTGGGTTACATCTTATTCCAAATACAATTTTAATTTTATTGCCGAGTTATACAACGACAATGATGAAAACTATGGCGGTGCTGTTCCAATGGTTGGTTATGGCGCCGGTGCTTATATATTAACGATAAATAACTATTACAAATAAACTTTCTGCTAATACCGGATTTAAAATGAAATGTACTCTGTTTTCAGTTATACTTATTTTTCTTGCGTCGACGCTTGCATATTCTCAGAGCTTTTCCGGCGGATTTAATTTTAATTTGCCATGGAATGATTCAACAACCCAGCAATTTCTTCCAAGGTTTCCTATTACAAAAATTATAGATGGAAAATTTGTGTCAGCCGATGCAAGTGGGAATTTTATTTTAGATGGAAAACCAATTCGTTTTTGGGGCGGCAATTGTGTTGCAAGCGGTGCTTTTCCATCTAAAGAAAGTGCAGCAGGTATTGCTGGAAGAATGCGCAAGATGGGGATTAACCTAATACGCCTACATCATATTGATAACGATTGGGGCGGACCAAGTTTGCTAACAGGAAGCGACACACGCGTGCTAAATCCAGCTTATCTAGATCTCCTTGAAAACTTTATTGCGAGGATGAAAGAGAATGGCGTTTTCATAAATATGAATTTAAATGTCTCCAGGATGTTCAAGCCTTTCGATGGAGTTTCTTACGCTGACTCAGTTAAAAATTATGGAACCGATTTCTTTAAGGTGATTACCTACTTTGATCCGTATCTAATTCAACTTCAAAAAGAATATGCACAGCAGCTTCTTACTCATGTTAATCCTTATACCGGAAAGCCTTTGGTTAACGACCCGGTTATGGCGATGCTCGAAACTAACAATGAAAATTCTTTATACAGAGGGTGGAGAGAGAATATTTTAAAGCCAATCAAAAGCGGCGGAAAGTTAATTTATAGGCACGTTAGAATGTTAGACAGCTTGTGGAATGATTTTCTTACTAAGAAATACTCTTCAACTGCTAATTTGAAAGCAGCTTGGAGCGGCGGTTCCGTTACCGCCGGACAAGGCGAGCAGATTGTTAATGGTGGATTTGAAAGCGGAACTAGTGGATGGACACTTGAGCAAAATTCTACAGCAACCGGGATTTTTACTCGAGATAATTCAAATGCATTTAAGGGGAGCTATTCGGCAAAAGTTGTTGTTACAAACTCAACCGGTACAGAATGGCATATTCAGTTTAAGCAGCCGACACTTACCTTAAAGAAAGACTCGCTTTACACGGTTACATTTGCAGCTAAAGCCGATGCGTCGCACCCGATAAATGTTTCAGCAATGAATGATTATTCACCTTGGAATGGCTATGGTGGAAAAGATTATGTAATCACTAATGCGTGGAATGTGTATACGTTTAGTTTTAAGGCGAGCGAAACGAACAATGGACACGCACGCATAACATTTCAACTTGCTAAAGAAAAGGGAACGTTTTGGTTTGATGAAATTAGTGTAACTAAAGCATCGTTGAACGGTTTGCTGGCAGATGAATCTCTTGAACAGAAAAATGTTAGGCGTATAGACTATGCTGATTGTGTGAGTTATTCGGATCAGCGAGTAAAAGATATTTCGGAATTTTATATTAAGCTGCAGCAAGATTTTTACAAAGACTTGTTCGCTTATCTTAAGAACACGCTTGGAGTTAAAGTTCCAATTGTAGGTACAAACTGGAACCTTGGTGCCGCTGATTTGGCTGCCCAAAGCGTTGCCGATTATGTTGATAATCATTCTTATTGGGATCATCCATCTTTCCCGAATATTCCTTGGTCATCTACAGACTGGACAATCTCCAATAAGCCAATGGTTAAAGATGCAAACGGCGGAACAATTCCCGGTTTATTTGCCGGTGTTCCAATGGTCAATAAACCATATACGGTAAGTGAGTACAATCATCCGTTCCCGAATCAGTATCAATCTGAAACTGTGAATTTCATTTTGGGTTATTCTTCGTTCAACGGAGCCGACGGAGTTATGCTCTTTGATTATGCAAGCTCATCGAATTGGAGTGATGATAAAGTTGATTCATACTTCAGCATTAACAGAAACCCGATTTTTATGGCGCAGTTTCCGGCTGCGGCATACGCTTTTAGAAACAACTTAATTGCAGAATCTTCTTCACCTAAGAAAGTGAATTACAAAGCCGAAACAATTAGCTTAATGCCGAAGAACGATACGAATTCATGGGGAAGTTCCGTTCTGTTCGAGAAGAAACTTTCACTTATAAATTCTATTCATACAGAGAGCTACGGCAGTTCATCGGAAACAGATTTTACTACAATGCAAACAGCGCCTTCCAGCCCATACAAAACTGATAACGGACAAATAACCTGGGATATAACAAACGGAGTATATTCTATTATCGGGAATGATTATCAAAACGTAACCGGCTATTTTAATACACTTGCCGGAAAGAGAATTGGTGATGTTTATTTCTATCCTACCGATAAAGAATATTTTGGATCACTATCATATCTGCGTTTGAATAAGGAAAAGGAATTGATAACGCTAGTTTCAAAAATCCAAAACACCAATATGATTTGGAACGGCACTGCTTCAATAAACAATAACTGGGGCAGCAAACCAACACAAATATATCCTATAAAACTAAAACTTGACTTAGCCGTTACCGCGGATTCAATTCGTATTTATCCGTTAGATATTCGCGGGCAAGAATCCGAATCCTCGGCTAAAACTTACAAGCCTTCGGCTGTAAATCATTTTGTAGTTGAATTAGACCAAAGTTTAAATAGAACACT
>JBHEKZ010000080.1:0-2780 GCA_041859025.1 Melioribacteraceae bacterium
TTGTATTACGGCTGCTAAAGCTAAATCCACTTAACGATGGAGAAATGGATTTTAATAACAAGATGAATCCGCATTAAATAAGCGGAACATAAAGTATACTTTGCGCAAAAATGCACAGAAAGCTATGCGGTTATGAAAGAATATCATTTTAATATTCATACCCGGTTATTTGATGAAATTCATTCTCTATTCTTATTTTGGGATTTGAGCGGTCTTGCAGTAAAATTTATTAATAAAGCCGATTCGGAATTTTATGGTTACATCAAAAGTTTTTCCGAAATAATTAGACTATACAAGCAAAAACAGTTTAGTATATGCCACACTTTAAAGGTTGGAAAAGCTTGCTTCGTGAAAGTTTAGAACAATCAGATATCTTTTATTACGTTACAGTTCTATATCTAAATAATATTGAGGTTGATTATAAAATAATAGCAGATAAGGAAAAGCAACTTAATGAAATGGAAATGATTCTTGTCTATATCTTCTCATGAATTTAGCGAACCGATTACGACAATATTTATTTCATATGAATTGCTTCTTCTTATTTGTCTAGCGGATGTAATATCACAGCCAAATATGTGTTCTTACTGCTTTTAATTTAGTACCCGTTCTATCTCAATTAAACTTAATACTGAATAAAATTGATTGACTTCTATCGATTTTTACCAAACACAGTATTAGATTTAAATAAGGCTAACTTACGGCATGAGTATCGGTAAAGGATATTTCCTTAATTTTCGGAAACAGCAAATAACTTTTTATCAGTCAATTAGGACTTCTTATGGTAACAACGAATAGCAATACTCAACCAAAATCTAACAACTATCTGCTATCTATAACGATAATAGGCCTGTTATTTTTTATTTTCGGATTTGTAACATGGTTGAACGGATCTTTGATTCCATTTCTGAAAATTGCATGTGAACTTAACCAGATAGAGGCATACTTTGTAACTTTGGCATTTTATATCTCTTACACCGTAATGGCGTTGCCAATGTCCGCAGTGTTACAGAGAACAGGGTATAAAAAGGGAATGGTACTTGGACTACTGGCTATGGCGGTAGGTGCTCTTATTTTTATTCCGGCTGCTCAAACAAGAATTTACGCCTTGTTTTTACTCGGACTGTTTGTAATGGGTGGCGGATTAACAATTCTTCAGACAGCATCCAATCCATACATTGTAGTGCTGGGTCCAAAAGAAAGCGCGGCTGTAAGAATTAGTTTTATGGGGATAGCGAACAAGTTTGCGGGAATTTTAAGCCCTCTCGTTTTTACTGCCATGATGCTTCATGGAATGGAAAGTTTTAGTGACGAAAATCTTAAACTAATGGATGCTACACAAAAAGCTGTTGCATTTAATGAATTGGCCTCACGCTTAATTATGCCTTACATTATAATGGCTGTAGTTTTAGTTTTTTTGGCTGCAATGATTAATTATTCTCCGCTGCCGGAAATTGAAACCGGCGAAGAAGATAGCTTAAAGAGTGATGCCGAAAGCAAAACAAGTATTTTCCAATTCCCCCAACTAATACTGGGTGCTATTGCACTATTCTTTTATGTTGGAGTAGAAGTAATTGCCGGCGATACAATAGGAATGTATGGTAAAAATCTTGGCGTTACATTCTTTGGACAACTAACTTCTTACACGATGGCATTTATGGTTATCGGTTATATAGTAGGAATAATTACCATACCTAGATTTATCAAACAAGAAAAAGCACTTATACTCTCAGCAATATTCGGTCTCGTATTTAGCATTGGAGTGATATTCTCGTCTACAACAAGTGTAGGAATTTCAAGTATTGTCTTCGGATGGTTAGGAATAACAACAGTTCCAGATTCAATATTCTATCTGGCTTTACTTGGATTTGCAAATGCAATGGTTTGGCCAACTTTATGGCCTCTTGCATTAGAAGGACTTGGTAAATTTACTAAGAAAGGCTCCGCAATTTTGATTATGGGAATTGCCGGCGGTGCACTGCTTCCTCCATTGTACGGTTTACTTTCAGATAGTTATTCACCGCAAGGCTCGTATTGGATTCTACTTCCTTGCTACTTATTTATTCTTTATTATTCTCTAAAAGGGCATAAAAAACGTGAGTGGTAATCAATTATTGGTGAAGTTGTAACAGAATATTTAATAAGTCGTTATAAATAATGGAAGAACTTAGAAACAAGGAACTAGCTAAAAAGATTTATCAAAACTAGAAATAAAAAGAACAAGAAAACGCATGATTGTATCCTCATGCGCACTTAATATTGATTCACCATATGGGCGAGTTAATTTATTGAGGTTTCTCATACGGTCAATATCGTATTTAGATCAACATCAACTGTGTAAATAAGCAGTTGATAAAACTCATGCTTATCTTTTCGATGTAATCGTCTAACTTTTCATTTAACCGTGGTGATCGAGGCTTAATATATGAGCGGCATATACCCATATCTTCACGATACCGGTAGAATTGTACTTGAAATTCGTGACCTCGATCGGTTCGAATTATATGTATTCTAAATGGAAACTTCTCAATTACGTAGTCTACAAAGTCCATTGCTGAATTTTGGCTATGCTTCTGATATATTCTCAATGCTTTTTTTGTTGTTGCATCATCAAAACAGTGTATTGGGTAGGTCTAATTCTAGAACCTGCATCAGTTTTTAAGCATTTAAATAAATGCTACGTAAATCTGCATTTGTGAAGCAGGAATGTTTTACATAGCGCTTTATATTAATTATATGAGCCTCTGGATTTTTCTAGGTTGGACTAAATTTTAGGGTAA
>JBHEKZ010000191.1:0-2841 GCA_041859025.1 Melioribacteraceae bacterium
TCATGTTATCACCTTTAGCATCGGCAGAGCTTTCAAACAAATATAATGGCGTATACTGACTTCCCTGCAAAGACATATCATCATAATAGACAGTGCCGGATGCGAGATTATCGCCTCCCATAACATTAGCTGTCCATTCAATTGTGTAACCAACTATTTTATCTAAATCTAAAACGCCGTTATTTTTTGTTCCGCTCCAGCCGGGCAATGTAAAACCAAGTTCGTTTTGCGGGGAACCTTCGCCAAGATCTTTTAGCGGAATAATTAATTCTTTCCATCCGGGAGTTGCATCATAAACCATGGCGGATTGAAAATACCAGTCTTCACATTGAGCATTTCTATCAGCGCCGTTCCAGTATGCACTTGAACCGCCCGCATCATGGAGTTTAAAACGCATTTGCACTAAACCTTTCTTGGTTGATGCTACAGTATTGTTGTACCAGATACTAATATTTTTAGCCATAGAAAAATCTAAATACTTCTTAGGAGCCACAGGAACTTTATATTCCATTCCGCAAGAACCGCCCCAAGATTCAGAACTATTCATCACCCAGTCAACTTTCATTCCTTTTGCGCCATCATGTTTTATAGCTGAATCATCAGAATAAGTTATTGAACCAGTTCCGGTGCAATAAGGTTTTTCTCCAAAGTAAAGTGTTGCCTTTGCGTCTTCGAAAGAATAAATCTTAGATTGCGCGTATGCAGCCGCAACTAAAATAAAAAATATTGAAAGCGTGTAGAGTTTCCTCATATTGAACTCCTGTGAAGTTGATAAATAATCTATTGTGAAAGCCGGATTTTAATATCCAATTATGTACCACAAGGCTATATAGTCAGGTAAACGTTTACATCTTAGTATAGTTATAACTTTGTCATTCCATTCATTTATCATTCTGATAATGACTGTTATTAATTCAATAACATACTAAGCCAAATTCAAGCTGATAAATACTTTATGAATTCAAATTGAATCGGCCTATTGCTGCAAAATGTATTGATATTAAAATGTGAGGAAGCGCTACTGAGGTTCCCGGCAATTTTGCTTAAAACTTATTTGCTTTCTATGAATGGTAGTTTTTAATTTTTCTCTTTGTACCGCAGACCAAACAATTTTCTTTATGAACGCAGAGAGTATGGCCGCATTTAGGGCACGCCCATTTTTCTTTTTCACTATTCACAAACTTCCTAATTCCGGCACTCTTTATTGTGTCAAGATTTTCAATCATGCTCATGCCATATCTGTTTCTATAACGTTTATCAATATGATTAATCCTTGAACATGGATATTCTCTGCAGCTGAAACAATATTTAGATTTGCCCTCTTTCAGCATTTCGCAATTTCTTATTGCACAAGTCGAACAGTGATTTACCTTTGGTGAGCCAATAGTAATGCATCCGGCGCAATGGTTCTTTTCTCTATTATAAGCCATGCACAAACCGCAGTTCATTCTGCATGGAGCAATTAAAGAAGTATTAAGAACAGTTTTTATATTCATCGCAACTCGCTATACTCTAATACTTCGAGTCGGCAGGTCTATACATATTTATTAAACCGATTCTCTCTATCAGTTCTTTATATGTAATCGGGATAATCTTTTTTTCTTCTATTACTTTTTTCAACACGGGATTAAGCAAACTTTCCAATTCTCCCTCTCTATGCTTACTCATTTCCTTCAATCCAAATTCGTTTAAATCCTTTAACGCGTTCATTTCATCAGTCTGCAAACCAACATGAACAACTTGCAGATTAATACCCGGTTTTAGATTGGCTACATGGGCAATTAGACTATCCTTCTTCTCACCAAGCGGCGCGTTATAAGTAATATTGGAATATGATTCGTTAAAATAGCCGGACATACCGAGTTTATATTCCTTAGCCAGGCTTTCCACAAGTTTACGAAGCTCATCTGTTTGAACGGCGGCGCCCATATGATAATCTAAATAATCTATTCTAATGCCGGAACGCACAGCCCGTTCGATTTGCGCACGGAGTTCTTTTTCAATTTCTTCCATTTTAGGATTGTTGGCGAAAAGCTTTGAGCGTGATGGGAAAAAATATCCATCTGCATCAACAAGAGTTGGAACCGCTTCCTTTCCGAGCACCGGTCCCCATCTGTAATTTTTCCATTCGGCATTTAATGTAAGATGAACACCTACACCAACTTCGGGATGCTTCTTTAAAATATCTACCGCTTCCTGATACCAGGGACACGCGAACATAACAGACGTGGAGAATGGAATTCCCGTTTCAATTACTTTTTCTATTGCCATATTAAGCGTATGGCACATTCCCATATCGTCGCACCTGATTAAGAAATATGTTTTAGTGTTATCAAGCTGACCGTAAATAGTAATAGAAAACAATATGAACACACTTACGCTTAAAAAACTTTGTCTTAGCTTCATATATTTCGCAACCTGAATTTTAGATGAGGAAATATGATTATTTATTTTCATAACCGGTATAAGAACTATAGTATTTTTTTAAAATAAATTCTCTCAGCGGGTTTTACTTTTATATTCTTATTATATACTCGTTTCTCTTTTAGCAGTTTCCAAAACTTCAATTACTTTTTCTTTTGTAGGCATTATATAAATATTATGTATTACTAAGAAAAGCGCCGGCAGCAAACTTAACCAGTTATAGCTTGCGGCATATATCTGATTGCCCAGAACAGATAATAGAAAAACAACACCGCCGAACAACGCGCTTCCTTCAACCATGGCAAGTTTAACAATGTGCTGAGAGCTATACAATCCAATATATTTTCTTTTATCCGCATTCTTTTCATCAAAGTTTTTTGCACCTACCAGCATAGACTTTGCAACAATTCTTGAAGT
>JBHEKZ010000523.1:0-3650 GCA_041859025.1 Melioribacteraceae bacterium
CAAATCATAAAATAACAGAGAATAAAAAATGCAAGAATTTCTTTTTACTGAAGAACAAAAAATGTTACGCGATATGACACGAGATTTTGTTAACAACGAGGTTAAACCTATTGCAGCAAAAATAGATGAAGAAGAAAAGATCCCGGAAGATCTTAAAGCGAAGCTTGCCGAACTTGGTTTTCTTGGTGTTTCATTCCCGGAAGAGTATGGCGGCGGCGGATTTGGTGAAGTTGGTTATTGTGTAATGCAAGAAGAAATAGCTCGCGGATGTATGTCAACTGCTACTTTTATAGGAGCGCATCAATCAATTGGAGCAAATGTAATTTATCTTGGCGGCACCGAAGATCAGAAACAAAAATATTTAGTTCCGTTAGCAAAAGGAGAAAAGTTTGGTGCGTTCTGCTTAACAGAAGCTCAAGCGGGTTCAGATTCTTTCAATGTAAAAACCCGAGCTCAACTTGATGGAGACGAGTGGGTAATTAACGGTGAAAAGCTCTGGATTACAAACGGTGCAATTGCTGATGTAGTTTCTGTTTTTGCAAGAACAGACAAAGGCATAAGTGCTTTCATCGTTGAAACGAATACTCCGGGTTATTCAGCTGGACCAGCAGAAAAGAAGATGGGAATTAAAGGAAGCACAACAAACGCAATCACTTTTGATAACGTTAGAGTTCCAAAGGAAAATCTTATAGGAACTGATGGACGTGCTTTTATTTTAGCAATGAAAACATTAAACGCTGGTAGATTGGGATTAGGCGCATGTTGCTTAGGCGCATCCAAGGAACTGTTAGAACAATCCGTTCAGTATTCAAAACAACGAAAACAGTTCGATCAATCAATCTCAAATTTCCAAGCTATCCAATTCATGATAGCTGAAATGTCTGCTATGATTTATGCAATGGAATCCATGGTATACAGAACAGCTGTTGATTATGATTTGAAGAAGGATGTTTCAAGGGCATCTGCAATTGTTAAACTGTATTGTTCGGAATCACTCGATAAGATTGCTGATTATGCTGTGCAGATACATGGAGGAATGGGTTACTCAAGAGAACTTCCGATTGAAAGATATTATCGCGATTCAAGAATTAACAGAATATTTGAAGGAACAAGTGAAATTCAAAAAGGAATAATTGCTCGCGAAGTTTTAAAGAAAAACGGCGTGATGTAATAGATTAAAAAGGAGAAAAAAATGAAACCAATTACCTTTACTGATGCAAATTTTGATGCAGAAGCTCTGAAATCTGATGTTCCTGTAGTTGTGGATTTTTGGGCAACATGGTGCGGTCCGTGCAGAATGATCGCTCCAATTATGGAAGAATTAGCAGGACAATATGAAGGCAAAGTTAAAATCGGAAAGCTTGATGTAGACGAAAACCAACAAGTTGCAATTAAGTATGGTGTAAGAAGTATTCCAACTGTTCTAATCTTGAAAGGTGGTGAAATCAAAGACACAATTATTGGTGCAGTCCCTAAAGGCACATTTGTAGAAAAGATAGAAAAAATTCTTAATTAATTAAAATACTATTAGGTTTTATAATTCTTGACAAAGAAAGAGCCTAATAGTAAATTCATTACAAGAATAAGGGCTTTACTAAAAAACTCTCAAAAGAACATAATTCTGCTTGATTTCAAAGTAGCTGGGTACTATTTTGAAGCCGCTTTTCAAGAGAGTAGAAAATTTTTCTTTTAGACGCTTTTAAGAAGCCAAATGTTCCGCAGTATGAAGGGTAAAATTCTGGTATCATAACTAAGGAAAAAAGTTTTAATAACTTTGAGGAGGTATTATTGTCAGTTTTGTTACAAGTTTTATCACTTCGAAAACCCTTTCTTAATTTAATCAACAAATAAGGAGTAAACTATGCAGCGAAAGATTTTTTACCTTTTGCTACTTCTTGCAATTGTACCTGTTTTACTCACCGCAGGTACTAGAGGCAAGATCAGAGGAAAAGTAGTTGATTTGCAGACAGGCGAAGCTCTGATTGGTGCAAACGTATATGTAGTTGGCACACAATCCGGCGCTAATACCGATGCAAACGGCGAATACCAAATTCAAAACCTTGAAGCAGGTGTTTACACTCTCAAGGCTGCTTACGTTGGTTATCAGACAATCACATTGTCCGGCGTGAGAGTAAATGCAGATCTTACTTCGTATGTAAACTTCGAATTACCTAGCGAAGACATACAGGTTGGAACGGTTGAAATTGTTGCTCAAAAACCTCTCGTACAGAGAGATAACACAAACGCTGTAAGAATTACAACTTCCGAAGATATTGAAGCATTACCTACTAGAGGCGTTGCTTCTATCATTCAATTAACTGCAGGTGTTGCTACTTCCGGTGGTGATATTGTTATTCGTGGTGGTCGTCCTGATGAAGTTGGGTTTTATTTGGATGGAGTTTCCATTAAGAGTCCTATAGCAGCTGGTACTGTTGTTACTATTAACCAAGACGTTCTTGAAGAAATTCAAGTTCAATCTGGTGGTTACTCTGCGGAATTCGGTAACTCGAATGCTGGTATTATTCGTCAGCAAATGAAGTCAGGTACTGATCAATACAAAGTTAGTTATGAATATATTACTGATAACGTTACTTTCAAAAGCAGAAAGAATGCTTTTGATGGTGAAAAACGTTTAGGTGCTTACTGGTGGGGATACAATGAACAAAGTTTCACCACAAGTGGCCCTGTTCCATTCTCTAATAATATTGCAAAATTCTTCTTCAATTTTAACTATGGATTTAACCGTGGCGGTGCTAGCTGGAATAGTCCTATAAACGTTGGCTGGATCAAAGATCCGGTTTCACGTGACTCTTTCTACTTAGTTCATCCCGGTGGTCCTTTCCAGGGAAATGAATCAGAAAGATATAGCTATGCTGGTACATTAAGCCTAGATCTTAAGCCATTTATTGTTAGATTCGGTGCAAACTATTCTTGGAGACCCGGACATAATGGTGGTCAAACTGGATTAGCTACAATGAATCAGACAAGACGCGGAACAGCAAATAACTGGGACGGTCTTTATACTGCAAAAATCACACATGTAATCAATCCAAATTTATATTATGAATTAAATGCCGGCTATTTGAATTATGGCGGCGAAACATATGATCAAGCTCTTGGAAAAGATCCTTGGGTTTATGGCGATAGTACTTTAAATGCAGCTGCAGGATGGACATGGTCTAGATCTAAAAACGATCTTGTTGCTATGTCAGCTTTAACACAAGCAGCTAGAAATTATTACTATCAAAGAGGACTCAGTATCTGGGGTCTTGGATTTACAGTTAATGGAGCTCTTCCTAGCGGTGTAAACTGGAATAAACGAACTGGAATTACATTAGCAGGTAACTTAGTTTATATGCTTGGTAAAGTTCATACTATAAAACTTGGTGGTTCTTACGAAACATATACTATACGTAACTTTACAGCTGTTGGAACAGCTGACTTAGCGAACAAACTCTATGCTTATAAAACAGCTAATCCAGCAGCAACAGCTAAGGATATTGAAGATTATAAAATATCTCAACAAATCAATACAGGTGTAACCAATTTTGGTTATGATGTATTGGGCAACGAATTTGACGGTGACGGTTTATATGAAGCAATGAAACCGGTTACTGCAAGTGCTTATATTCAAGATAAGATTGAATATG
>JBHEKZ010000308.1:0-7361 GCA_041859025.1 Melioribacteraceae bacterium
GATTGCGGGAGAACTAGTTTGTCTAAGAAATCCATATTAATTCCATTAAAATTCGATGAGTATTAATTTGTCGATTGAAATCAAAAGTACAACTAAAAGAACAAAAATATTTATTCTGATAAATGCTTTTCTGAGCATAACTTTTTCTAAGTATGTTGTAAGTATACCACGCGATTCAAAAATAAGCCAAAGCGCCAACAAGAAAAGCAATACCGGTGTATATGGCTGAGATGAAATTTTAGTAAGTGGAATTAGGATACAGCTAAATGCAAGTGCTACAATCCAAACAAAAGTTATTCTGCTAACCTGAAAAGAGGAAAATACTTTTGTTAAGGTTGGAAAACCCGCCTGTTCATAATCTTTGCCATGCATTAATAATAGAAGCCAAAAGTGAGGAACCTGCCAGATGAAAAAGAAAAGAGCAACAATAAGTATTTTTGTGGCAAATGGATTGCCACCAGCTGCAGTCCAACCAATAACCGGAGGTATTGCACCGATCAAAGCACCGGGTACTACGGCAAGTGCAAATTTTCTTTTAAGAGGCGTATAAAAAATATTATACCATATAACTGCAAGCCAACCGAGCAACAAAGCATCTAAGTTAGAGCTGTAATATAAAAACATAGACCCAACTAAAATCACATTAATACCAAGTAGAAGTGTTGAAATAGGATCAATCCTTCCTGAAGGCAAGGGTCTGCCTTTGGTTCTCTCCATTGCTGCATCAAACTTTTGTTCTTGCAAATGGTTCAAGCATGAGGAGCCGGACGCAAGAAGAAATACACCAATGGTAGGCAGAATAATTCCTAAATCAATTTTCCCGGTAAACAAAATGTAACCTAGCGAAGTCGTCATAGAGACAAAAAATGTTATGCGAACCTTCCCCAGTTCTAAGAGAATGTTAAAATATTTTTTTATGTAGTTATAAACTGTCATTACTTTGCGACCGTTACTTCCGGTTTGAGTGCATACCAAGAATCAAAATCTGTTTTTGGCAAAACTTTTACTGCTGTGTACATCATAGAATGTTTTAGTCCGCAGTATTCTGCACAAGCAATATCATACATTCCAAGTTTTTCTGGCTTGAAATAAAGATTAGTTACTTGAGAATTGAGCACATCTTCCTTTATTCTGAACGCTGGAATGAAGAATGCATGATTCACATCAACAGACTTCATTTCCAAATGGATTGGTGTATCAATTGGCACATATAACGTGTCCGTCTGCTTTCCGTTTTCATACTTAAAAGTAAATTTCCACATCATTGCTTCAACTTTTACCTTGAACGCATTTGAAGGAATATCTCTTATTTCTCGGAATCCGGTGTAGCCGTAATAAAACATGGATAAGACAAGAATTGTAGGAATTGCGATCCAAGTTAATTCGAGCCAAAAGTTACCGTGAATATCAACCGGTTGGTGCCCTTTTTTTCTATGATATTTGAAAACGAAATAAATCATTGTAGCTGTAATTCCTAGCAACAGAACTACAGAAATTCCAACAATATAAAGCATAACAAAATCTACAGTTTCAACGTGTGTAGTTGGAGCTGATGACATTTTCTAACCTCAACGATAAATAATATCAAACGATGTTAAGATGAAGATGATTAACAAAGTACTAAAGCTTAATGCAATGAATACTTTGAAAATTTTCTCTTCAAATTTTATATGCATAAAAATATTTACAACTAGGATCGATTTTACAGCTGCGATGCCAAGAGCAACCAGCATCGTATACTTACCTAAATTAATTCCGGCTACTGTAACAGTGATTGATGTAAAAGCAAGCAGCGCAAGCCAAACAAAAAAGTATGTCGAATAACCCGGATGATTATTGTTTGAATGATTATCCATCGATCAGCCTCACTGTATTAAATAGAAAAGTGGGAACAAGAAAATCCAGATCAAATCAACTAGATGCCAGTATAAGCCGGCGTTCTCAAGTTTAACATGATTATCTTGATTGATCTTCTTCTTCATTAATTGAATCTGCATAATACTAAGTATAACTACACCAATAATCACGTGTAAAGCATGTAACCCAGTCATCACATAGTAGAGACCATAGAATAAAATCTTTCCATGTGGAAGATCTAACATTGCTTTTGAACCTGGATATAACCCGTGAGAAATTTTTGCGCTCCATTCAAAATATTTATTTACCATGAACATAAGAGCAAAAACTAAAGTAATATTCAGCATTAAAACCGCGAGAAATCTATTTCCCTTTTGGACTGCTGTAATAGCAAGCGCAACTGTTAAAGAGCTGGTGAGAAGAATTACTGTATTTAAAGTTCCAATACCGGTATTAAGCTCCATAGCAGCAATATGGAACTGATCCGGGTGTTGAAAGCGGTAAAAGGCATAAACCAAAAACATTCCACCAAAAAGAAGCACTTCAGTAAATAGGAAAAGCCACATGCCCATCCTTGCACCAATATCATCGCGGTGAACGTGAGCGACTGTTCCTTCTTGATGACTACTCATTCTTCATCTCCTTAAGTTGACTGAAATCGTACGGTTCATGCGTAACAGTTGGAATCTCGTTGAAATTTTCAAGAGGCGGCGGTGATGGAATATGCCATTCCAAAGTTACTCCGCCCCAAGGATTAGAAGTTGCCTTCTTCCCTTTCAGCAAAGCATGAATCAAGTATCCGATTATGAAAAATATAGTTCCAGCTAGAATCCAAGAGCCCACTGTGGAAACTTTCTGGAGAGGTTCGAATTGCGGAAGATAATCGTAATATCTTCTTGGCATTCCCATATAACCCATAATAAACTTGGGAAAATAGAGCATGTTGAAACCAATAAAATATAGTGCAACCGCAATTGTTGCCAATTTATCGTTATACATCTTGCCAAACATTTTAGGAAACCAGTAATGTAATGCAGCAAAGAAAATAGTTCCGGTTCCACCAAACATTACATAATGAAAATGAGCTACAACAAAGTAGGTATCATGAACATGTATATCGGTAGCTAATGAGCCGAGAACTAATCCGGTCAAACCGCCAATTGAGAATAAGAAGATAAAATTCATTACCCAAAGAAATGGAGGCTTCGGATCAATAGAGCCTTTATACATAGTTGCAACCCAGTTAAAAACTTTAACACCGCTGGGCAATGCAACAATGAAAGTTAGCAAAGAAAAAATCCATCTGGCAGTGTCGCTCATTCCGCTAGTGAACATGTGATGAGCCCAAACTAAATAGCCAACAAAAGCGATTGCTAAGCTGGACATTGCAATTGCTCTGTAACCAAAAATTGTTCTTCTAGCAAAAGTTGGAATAATTTCCGACACAACACCCATTGCCGGAAGAATCATTATATAAACTGCCGGATGAGAATAAATCCAAAATAAATGCTGGAACAATATTGGATCGCCGCCAAGAGCCGGATCAAAGATTCCTACGCCAAAAGCTCTTTCAAGCATTACTAAAATGATTGTAATACCTACTACCGGAGTAGCTATAATCTGAATCCATGCAGTAGCATAAGTTGCCCACACGAACAATGGCATTTTGAAAAATGTCATTCCAGGCGCACGCAAACGATGCGTAGTTGTAATAAAATTTATTCCAGTTAGGATTGATGAAAATCCAAGAATGAAGGCGGCAAAAATTGCCATGGAAACATTTGTTGTACTTCTAACACTGTAAGGAATGTAAAATGTCCAACCAGTATCAATTGGTCCGCCAGGTAGGAATAAACTAATTAGCGCTAACGCAGCACCAATAACATAGATATAGAATGAGAGTAAATTCAGTCTTGGAAAAGCAACATCTTTTGCGCCTAATTGAATAGGTAAAAAGAAATTGCCAAAGATTGCCGGTAATCCGGGAATGATAAAAAGGAATATCATTATTACTCCATGAAGAGTAAATAATGTATTGTATGTCTGCGCATCCATTATTTGTCTGCCGGGCGCAATCAACTCTAAACGCATCAATAGCCCGATAATAATACCAACAACAAAAAATGTTAATATTGCCATCAAATACATTAACCCGATGCGTTTATGATCTACAGTAAGCAGCCATGATAAAATTCCGGTATGCTTATTTGTGCTTTGGTGATAAAAATTTTCGGCTACAGTATTGTTTCCGTTAGCCATCTATATCGACTCCTTCATTCTTATTGTTTTTCTTTCTCTTGAAAACTAAAACTCCTAAAAAAGTGCCAACGCCAAGAAGCATAATGCTTCCTATAATTCTTGTTACATTTAATGTGTATTGCCTTCCCTTTGGATCGAAGCTGAAGCAAAACTCAAGTACTTTTGAAATAGTTGGATTTGTTTTTCCAGCTTTAGCTTCAAGCAAAGCCATTTTCACATCAAATGGATTAAAGTCCCTCCCGAATAAATAGCGTGAAATTTTTCCATCCGGCGCAATTGAAATAACTACACCGCCGTGTATATATTCTTTTTCGTTAGGAACGAAATAAAAACCAGCGGCTTCAGTTAGCTTTTTAATTGCAATTGAATCGCCGGTTAGGAATTGCCAATCATCTGAACCAAATTTTCTTTTAATCGTTTTTAGGTAATTAGCTTTCCATTTTGCAGCAACAGTAGAATTTTCGTGATGATCGAAACTTAGGCTAACGACTTGAAAATCTGTTCCAGGTTCTAGCTGCAGCTTATCAATCGTCCACGTTAACTCGTTCTGCATCGGAGCGCAGATGCCGGTGCATTCAAAATATACTAATGCTAAAAGAGTTGGTTTGTTGATTACTTCCTTAAGAGGGATTTCTTTACCTTCACTTGTAGTAAATTTTAGATCAAGCGGAAGATATGATCCGATCTTTTCGTCAACCCCGGCTTCAATTTTCTTTTGAGAAAATGATTGGGTAGAAAGAATTATTAATAGCAGATAAATTAATTTTGAGCACTTCATTATCTATTCACATTGTTACTGTTTTCAAGTAATTATAAATCTGAGCAAGTTCATCTTTTGAATAACGGCTTATTGTCGGTTTAAATCCAAACTCTGTTGGATTTGCAACAACTAAAGAAGCAAATGCATCTATATTTTGGTTTTGTAGTCCGTTTATAAATGATCCAAATACTTTATCCAAATTGGTTGCAGTTTTTTTAACCAATTCCGCACCAACGTTTTCCTTTGTAACACCAATAATTTGCTTAGCAACAGATATCTTTTTAAGAATATTAGCATTCTCATCAATCAATTTAGTTTCTGCTTTTGCCACTGGAACAGTATTAGGGACTACAGTACCTTTTGTAAGCTGGTAAGTTTGATCTAAAGCCGCTATTTCTTCATCTTTAATAGGCGGGAATTCTACGAAGGTTCTTATATATGAAATGATAGCCATGCGATCGCCCGCTGCTAAGTATTCATAAGCAGCCATTCCATTTTTAATAATCCCTTCTTGAAGAGTTTTATACATCTGATCAATAGTTCTGCCGTTAGTCCATCCATCTACCGCATGAAAATTTCTTGGCTTTGGATTTAACATTGCACCTGCAGACCCATCTCCCATTCCATTATCTCCATGGCAAGATTTGCAGTTACTGTTATATAACTCTTTCCCCTTAGCAACAAAATCCTTTGTCGGAGTCTTTATTACAGCTAAATCCATAGCTGGAGTAATTCCACCAATTTTAGCAACAATTTCTTTTTTTACATTTGTTGTATCGGTAGCGCTTACGGGCTGTTCATTCAAGGATATAAGAGATAAGTTTTTTACATAGTAAATTCCAACTCCAAGCAGTACCAGAACAAAGAGTGGGAAAATCCAGCCGAACAATCTTATCGGATTCTTGAGTAAATCTTTGAAATCAATTTCGTCTTCGAGTTTCTTTTTTGTATTCATAATTTTTGAGATTATAGTCTGAAATCGATACCGCGTTTAAGTTTGGGATCGCCAATTGGAACTAAATTTTGTTTCTTAGATTTTGCAACAAAAACTAAAATCATCAAGCCGACTAACAGAATTGGGAATCCAAGTTCATACCAGCTTAATGCTACTCCATCTCTGCTGTAATTAGGCATTACAAGAAAATATAAATCATAATAATGTGCGCCTAAAATCCATAACGCAAAAAACTTTAGCTTCTTTGCATTCATTTTAGATGGTTGAGAAAGTAATCCAAAATAAGGAATGAGAAAGTGAACAATTAATAATCCTACTGTCCAGATCACCCAGCTCCCTTCCCATCTTTGAAGAAACCAAAAAGTTTCTTCCGGCAAGTTTGCATACCAAACAAGTAAGAACTGGCTGAATGCAATGTATGCCCAGAAGTTTATAAAAGCAAAAAGTAAAGCACCTAAACTATAATAATGATCTTCAGTTAATCCCTTAACCAAGAATCCGTTTTCATTTAGATTTATTGCAATAAATGTAATTGCAGCTAGTGCCGCTACTACTGTACCAGAGAAATAATATATTCCAAAAATTGTTGAGAACCAGTGTGGTTCTAAACTCATTAGCCAATCTATTCCGGTAAAACTAATTGTAAGCGCGAAGAATGGTATGAACACTGCCGACAACTTTATGTTCTTCGTTGTTAAGGATTGTTCTTTTGTTGAATCTTGTTTAGAAGAAGTCTTTGTAATGAGATATTGGAACAGCATCCAAATCGCTATAAAGACAACAATACGAATCACAAAGAAATTTATATTTAAGTAAGGAGCTTTTCCGCTTAAAACTTTATCTGCATTAACTACTTCCGGATGTGTCCAATGAAATACAGAATGCAAATTAAACAAGAGTGGAATTACAACAATTGGAACAAGTATAACGAATGAAGAAATTATTTCGCTAACTCTTCTGAATGGTGTACTCCAAACCGCGCCGGAAAGGTATTCAACGGCAACAAAGAATAACGCTCCGACTGCTATACTTATTATAAATGTTAATCCAATAATATTATTGAATGCCATTCTTGCCGGATTCACAAAATATCCGCCGAGCACAACCACTAATCCAAGCACAGTTAAAATAAGTCCAAGAGTTTGAACTCTTGAAGGAATTTCTTTTTTCTGATATTCTACTTTTGAACCGGAACTCATTTTATATCAGACTCCTTAGCATTAAGCGATCTTTGCAATGCTCTTATATAATGAATAACTGCCCATCTTTCATCGCTATCTAAAAGATTTGCATAAGATGGCATCACATTTTGTCCGTCCATAATAACGGCATATATTCTTCCATCCTTCCAAGTTCTAACTTTTTCGGAATGCAAACTTGGCGGATTTGGAAATTGTCCTCTCAGCCGGCTAATACCGGTTCCATGGTAATCATGGCAAGGGCTGCAATATGTATCAAATTTCTTTTGACCGAGTTCCAAAACACTTTTAGAAACCGGAAGAGGATTAATTAATTTTTCTGCGGCTACAT
>JBHEKZ010000084.1:0-8840 GCA_041859025.1 Melioribacteraceae bacterium
CTTTTCCAGTACTTCGCCAAACTTTCCAAATTCGCTCTTAACGGCACCTAGTAAGCTCCATACTTCGCTGCTTCTCTTTTCAATAGCTAAAGTGCGGAAGCCCATGTGTAAACTGTTTAGTATTGCCGTAAGTGTTGTAGGTCCGGCAATTATTACTTTGTAATCATTTTGAAGTCTTTCAAACAATCCGGGACGGCGCAACACTTCAGCGAATAAGCCTTCAATTGGTAAAAACAAAATTGCTACATCGGTAGTGTTTGGCGGATCAATATATTTTTCAAAAATTGATTTTGCCTCGCCTCGAATTCTTGTTTCAAGAGCCTTGGATGCTTCCTCAATCAAAACGATATCTCCAAGTTCTTGTGCTGCAAGAAGTCGTTGGTAATCTTCCATCGGAAATTTAGCATCAATAGGTAGCCAGCAAGCGCCATCTTTGTTTTGGCTTCTTCCAGGCATTTTGATAGCAAATTCAACTCTATCTCCGCTGCCAATTTTTGTGGCTATATTTTTCTCATACTGATCGCGAGAAAGTATTTGCTCAATCAAGTTTTCCAATTGAATTTCGCCCCAGGTTCCCATTGTCTTAACATTTGTGAGTACTTTTTTTAAGTCGCCAACACCAACCGCTAAATTTCTCATCTCGCCTAAACCTTCGCGTACAGCTTCTAAACGTTCGCTTACCAGCTTAAATGATTCACCTAATCGTTTTTCCAAAGTGGCGTGCAGTTTTTCATCAACAGTGTGACGCCTTTCCTCCAGTTTCTTTTCCTTTTTGTCTTGAATTTCTTTTAGCTGCGATTCAACTTTCTCCTGGAGTTTATCGAGTTTTTGTTCGTTACTCTTTGTCAAAGTATTAAGCTGAGTTGAGAAAATATCAAGCTGATCTTTCTGCCTCTTCGAAATTTCTCCAATTGTTCCGGAAAGCTGATCTCCGAGCTTAATTATGGAAGCGTTCAATTCTTCGCGTTGGGCTTTAGCGTTGCGTGAAGATTCCTCTCTCGTTCGCGAAATTTCATCACGGAATGATTTGTCCAAGCAGGAGATCTCTTCTTGATTGTTGCCTGAATCAAGTTTTGAAAGCTTCTTGCCTAAAAGCAAAAACACAGCAACAACTACAGCTACAGTTAGGATAAACCCGACCATTATTAGAGCATTCATAGTAATTTCCAAAATGAATTGAATTCGAAAAGTTATTTATCAAATATATTCTTATTCAGCAAATCAATTTATAAATTAGAATAAGCAATTCGGAAAAAGATAAATGCAAAATTGGAAAAAGATTACTATCGGGATTTCTGTTTCTCTACTTATTATACTTATAGTTCTCAGCGGAATATCGTATTTCATGCTCAAGAATACATTGCCTCAGTATGCGGGAGAGAGAACTTTTGAGGGACTATCTGGCGAGGTGAAGATTTACCGTGATTATTGGGGAATTCCGATGATAAAAGCTGGTACAGATGACGATGCTGCATTTGCCCTGGGTTACGTTCATGCGCAAGAAAGATTATTCCAGATGGATGTTTCTCGCCGTGCCGGCGAAGGAAGACTCAGCGAAATATTTGGTGCAAAGACTATTACAATTGATAAAATGTTTAGAACCGTTGGTATTTATAAACTGGCTGAAGAAAGTTTTAGCAGAATTAATCCGGAAGCACAAAAAATTCTTGTAGCCTACTCTAAAGGAGTGAATGCATATTTAAAGGATGCGAAAGGAAATTATACGCCGGAAATGGATGTGCTTGGCTATGATCCTTACCCGTGGAAACCCGCTCATAGTTTGGTCATAGCCAAACTAATGGCGTGGGAATTAAACATTAGTTGGTGGACAGATTTAATGTTTTCACATTTAGTCCAAAAGTTTGGAGAAGTAAAAGCACGAGAACTGATTCCCGATTTCCCACAAAACGCGCCAACGATTATTCCTTCCGGAATGGATAAAATTGCTTCAGTATCAACCGACCTAATAGATGTAGATAAATCTTATCGCGAACTGGTTGGATTTACCGGAACTCATATTGGCTCGAACAATTGGGTTGTTAACGGAAATAAGTCGGTATCCCGAAAACCAATTATTGCAAACGATCCTCATTTAAGTTTTAGTGCACCGGGGCGTTGGTTCTTTGCTATGATTAGAAGTGATAATTGGAATGTAGAAGGTTTTACTTTAGCCGGCTTGCCCGCCGTGGTTATTGGTAAGAACAAAAATATTGCATGGGCTATGACTAACGTTATGGCTGATGATGCGGATTTTTATTCCGAAAAATTGGATTCATCCGAGACTAAATACCTTTTAGATGGAAATTGGAAAGAACTCTCGATACTTAAAGATACTATTCATGTTAAAGATGCTGAGGACGAGATAATTGAGATTAAGAAAACACATCATGGTCCAATAGTTTCTTCGATTCATCCGTTAAAAAAAATCTATCCTAAAACGGAAGTTGAAAGTGCAACTTTAAGTATGCGATGGACAGGTCAAGATTTTAGTGATGAACTTTTTGCGGCATTAAAACTTAACAAAGCTAAAAATTGGGAAGACTTTAAGGAAGCTTTGCGAGATTTTACAGTTCCCGGGCAGAATTTTGTTTATGGAGATGATCAAGGAAACATTGGTTATGTATGTGCTGTAAAACTTCCAATACGCGCAAATAATTCTCCGTCGCTGATTTTTGATGGAACAAATTCTGCAAACGATTGGAGAGGATTTGTTCCTTACGAAGAGATGCCGAAACTTTTTAATCCAGCGCAAAATTTTATTGCTTCGGCAAATAATAAAACGGTTCAGAACTTCCCCTATCACATCTCAAATATCTGGGAACCTTCTTCCCGAATTGAACGAATCACTGAATTACTCAACAGTAAAATGAAACATTCTGTGCTCGACTTTAAGAAATATCAAAATGATTTTGTCTCGCCATACGCTCGTAAGCTGACACAACATTTGTTAAATGCTTTCAAGGATGTTAAGCTTAATGACAAAAATTTGAAGGTAACACTTGAGCTGTTCGAGAATTGGGATGGCGAGATGGATATGCGAAGCCAAGTACCGACTATATATGCCTACTTTTTGAAGAACTTGATCAAGAATGTTATTGGCGACGAAATGAGCAATGATCTGTTGAAAGAATATGTTTTCGTGGCTAATGTTCCTTATAGAAAAATTGAAGAAATGATGGAATCTAATTCCTCGTTTTTTGATGATGTCAAAACAAACGTGGTTGAAACAAAAGATGAAATGATTAGAAAAAGCTTAGTTGATGCTTTAGGAGAAATTGAGAAAGATTACGGTAAAGATGTAGCTAATTGGCAGTGGGGATCAATCCATAAAGTTACGTTCAAACATATGTTCAGCGGTAGTTCTTCGTTGCTGAACAAATTTATAAACGTTGGTCCATTTGAAATTGGTGGCGACGGGACTGCGATTTCTAACACCGAATATTCTTTCTCGGAGCTTTATGAAATTAGCCACGACGCAAATCTTCCTCATAGAACAAAGATGTTTGAAAACAAACTTGGTCCTTCAATGCGTTATATATTCGATTTCGCTCAGCCCGATTATCTTAACTACATTTTGCCTTGCGGCCAATCCGGACATTTTATGAGCACTAACTACAAAAACATGAGCAAACTTTGGCTGCAAGGAAATTATATTAAGTTGCCTTTGAAGGAAGACGAATTCATTCAAAAATCGAGCTATACACTAACTTTACATTCTAAATGAGAAGTTGTTCAAACAAAATATTAAATTGCAGTTGTACTAATTAGGGTAAGCATGAAAGTAATTGAACATTTAGAGAAAGCGAAGAATCCATTAATCAGTTTTGAAATAATTCCCCCTAAACGAGGTGGCAATATAAAACAGCTTCTTCATGTGTTGGATGATATTGTGAAGTACAATCCCCCTTTTATAGATATAACAAGCCATGCTGCAGAAGTTATGTATGAAGAAACTGTAGGTGGCGGAATGCAGATGAAAGTTAAACGCAAAAGACCCGGAACTTTGGGTCTCTGCGCTCTAATTCAAAATAAATACAACATAGATGCTGTTCCTCACGTTCTTTGCAGCGGTTTTACACGAGAAGAAACAGAAGATTTCTTGATTGAATTACATTATTTAGGAATTGATAATATTCTTGCAGTAAGAGGAGATGATGCTGCGTTTAAGAAGCCGTTAAAGTTTGGCAGAAGCATGAATGAATATGCGGTTGATTTAGTAACTCAGATACACGGGTTGAATCAAGGAAAATATATTGAAGAGGGTCTGCTTGATGCTGAACCGATGGATGTTTGTATTGGCGTTGGCGGGTATCCTGAAAAACATTTCGAATCTCCTAATCTTGCAACCGACATCAAACATACAAAAGCAAAAGTGGAGGCGGGTGCATCTTATATCGTTAGCCAGATGTTTTATTCTAATAAATTCTACTTCGACTATGTTGAATTATGCAAGAAAGAAGGGATTGTGGTGCCAATAATCCCCGGATTAAAAGTGATTACATCTAAAGCCCAAATAAAATCTATTCCTAAAAATTTCTTTATCGATATTCCGCAAGAACTTGCAGATGAAGTTGAGGCAGCAAAGCCCGAACATGTTATTGAAGTTGGAGTTGAGTGGACGAAAAAGCAAGTTGAAGAGTTATTAAATAATAATGTTCCGGCTGTTCATTTTTATGTTATGCAGAATTCTCAGCCGATTAAACTGTTGATGAATAAATTAAAAATATAATATGCTAGTGAACAATAAGAAGATTAAACTTCCTTCAGCTTTACCGAGAAGATTAAAATGGGGAGTTTCCGGTTGCGGAATTTATGCCGAGGAATCTTTTCTTCCGGCGCTTCAGCAAGTTCAAAGAAGTAAGCTGGTCTCGGTTTATAGCCATGATCTTAAGCGTGCTAAAGAGATTGCTTCAAAATTTGGTGCGGCTCATTCACATGATGATTACGATTCCTTTCTAGCCAGCGATATTGATTCGGTTTACATTTCGAGTGTTAATTCCGATCACTATCAGCAAGTTATTAAAGCCGCCAAGGCCAAAAAAAATATTCTTTGCGAGCGGCCTATTGCTGTAAATTCGGGACAAGCTGAAAAGATGATTGCAATTTGCAAAGAAAACAATGTATGGCTGATAATAAATCACCAACATCGTTTTCACCCCCATGTTCACAAAGCGAAAGAGCTTATTGACAAGCAAATGGTTGGAAAGATTGTGTCCATTTCAACAACTTATCATACTGATTTTCCGGCGGATGATAATTTTCGAGTGAAGAAAGAACTTAGCGGCGGCGGAGTGCTTCGCGATCTTGGCGCACAAATGATTGATTTGCTTCGCTACTTTGGAGGGGATATATATGAATCAAAAGCTTTTTTAGATAATGTAGTTTACAAAAGTGAATCTGAAGATTTTGCCGCAGCAGTTGTAAAATTCAAAAACAGCGGGTACGGTAGCTTCTCGGTTTCTTACGACTGCAAAAAGCCTATCAATCGAATTGAAATTATTGGTTACAACGGATCTGTTAGTATCGAAAATTTTTTCGGCAAGAAAAATTCCGTTTCTAAATTGATTATTGATATCCAAGGCGAAGCTCGAAAGGTATTTCGCAAGCGTTCTAATAAACTTGTTCTTATGCTTCGTTCGGTACAGCGTTCCTTTATAAAAAATGAACCACCTATAGTTTCTGGGGAAGATGGTTTGGCTAATATGAAGATTATCGAAGAAATAGAAAAACAATTCAAAAAATAGAAGTCATGAAAGAAAAATTAAAAATCGCGTTATTGTTAGGCGGTACTTCTCCAGAAAGAGAAGTCTCAAAAAAAACTGCTAAGTCAATTCTCTCTGCACTTAGAGGAATGGGGCACGAAGTATTACCTATCGATCCGGCTTACGGATTAAATCAGCCGAAAGATGAAGCTCAGTTATTTGATGAAAAAGATTTCGTCAAACTTTCCAACAAAAATTATATCGATATTATTAATTCTAAATTGTTTGATGGAATTGATCTTGCATTCCTTGCCTTACATGGAAGATGGGGAGAGGATGGTACAATTCAGTCATTGCTCGAAATGCGCGGGATCAAATTTACCGGTTCTGGAATTCTGACGAGTTCTCTTGCTATGGATAAAGCTATGACCAAAGTTGTAATTGAGCACTCTGGAGTTTCGACCCCGGCGTGGTTAGTTGCGGACATTGACCGGCAAGATTATTCTGAATTTCCGGAAAAAATACGTAAGCAATTCGGTTATCCCTGTATTGTTAAACCTAACGATCAAGGATCAAGCGTAAGTTTGACGGTTTGCAAGTCGGATGACGATGTAATACCGGCAATCAAACTAGCCTTGAAATATTCCGACAAAGCTTTGATTGAACAATTTATTCCGGGAAGAGAGTTAACTGTTGCGGTTTTAGATGGTGTTGCTTTGCCTATTCTGGAAATAGTTCCAAAGAGCGGTTTGTATGATTTTGAAAGCAAATACACTGCCGGTAAATCTGAATATATTGTACCGGCACCAATGCCCGAAGAAGCTAGAATTGATATTCAAAATCAAGCTGTTAATGCGTTCAATGCTGTTGGTTGTAAATGTTATTCGAGAATTGATTTTCGCTTAACTGAAGAAAACAAAGCTTACTGTCTGGAAATTAATACGCTGCCGGGAATGACAAGCTTAAGCCTTGTCCCTAAAGCTGCGAATGCTGCGGGTATTTCGTTCGAAGAATTAATTGATCGTATTGTTAGCAACGCACTTAAATGAACAATAAACTTGTCATTCGTATTTTAATTGCAGTTGTGTTTCTGGGTGCGTCGTCATTTATTGTTTTTAATGAAAACGGATTGCTGAAGTTTTTGAAAATCCGTAAAGAACTAAAACAAATGGATTCTGAAATCAAAAAAGCAGAAGAAAAGTTATTCATTCTGGAACAAGAGATAGATTCCTTAAAGACAAGCAAAGTTAAGCTGGAAAGAGTTGCCAGAGAAAAATATCACATGCTTAAGAAGACAGAAAAAGTCTTTCGGATAGAAGAGAAATAGTTTTGTGAAAAGTAAAGTACAGATTCCTCACACACCTCTTGCCGAACGATGCCGCCCTAAAACACTTGAAGAATTTCAAGGGCAGGTGAAACTTGTCGGGGAAGGGAAACCGCTTAGAATGATGGTTGAAAATGATACGCTAAGCTCTATCATTCTTTGGGGACCGCCCGGTACCGGCAAAACAACACTCGCAAAAATTATTTCCGAAGCTACCGATTCAGAATTCTATAAAATAAATGCCGTCTCTTCCGGCGTGAAAGATATTCGTGAGGTAATTGAAAAAGCGCGAGTTAATCTTCAGCACTTCAAAAGAACAATATTGTTTATCGACGAGATTCACCGTTTCAACAAAGCTCAGCAAGATGCGTTGCTTTCTTCGGTAGAATCTGGCGAAATTATTTTAATGGGCGCTACAACAGAAAATCCTTCATTTGAAGTTATTCCAGCTCTACGTTCTCGAGTAAGAATTTTTGTTTTGGATGAATTAGGCAAAGTTGACCTTCAAAACATTGTAAACTTTGCGCTTACAAAAGATGAATTTCTTAGTTCTTTAAGTATAAAGCTCGAAGATGAAGACTTTTTAATTTTTATCTCTGGTGGAGACGCTAGAACTCTTCTAAATATTCTTGAAGCTTGTGTGTTGCAAGAAATAACTAAAGAAGAAATAGTAATAACAAAAAAAATAATTGAAAATGTTGTTCAGCGAAAAAACATTATTTACGATAAGAATGGCGAAGAGCATTACAACATTATTAGCGCTTTCATCAAAAGTGTCAGAGGTTCCGATCCTGACGCGGCAATATATTGGATGGCACGGATGATTGAAGGAGGGGAAGATCCTTTATTTATAGCAAGAAGAATGGTCGTTCTTGCTGCTGAAGATATTGGCAATGCTTCTCCGAATGCGCTGGTACTTGCTGAAGCAACTTTTAGTGCTGTTCATAAAATTGGAATGCCGGAAGCGAGAATAATTCTTGCTCAGTGCGCAACCTATCTAGCTTCTTCACCAAAGAGCAATGCTTCTTATATGGCAATTGATAATGCAATAGCAGAGGTGAAAAAGTCCGATCTCGTTTCAGTTCCAATTCATTTGCGTAATGCCCCAACAAAATTAATGAAAGAATTGGGATATGGAAAAGATTATCAATATCCTCACTCTTTCGAAAACAATTTTTTAACTGAAGATTATTTACCAAGTGAGTTGAAAGTAAAACAGTTTTATTTTCCTTCTGAAAACGGAAACGAAAAATCTATAAAGGAAAGATTAAAGAGCCTTTGGAATAATAAAAAGAAGTATGATTAATCTACTGAAAATACTTTCCCCGGTCGTTGCCTAACAACTCCTTTGAACTCCATGCTTAGCAAATGAATTAAGCAGTCCGAGGTGCTTAACCCACATAGAAGTGAAATCTCATCAATTTGTTTTGGTTCATTCTTTATAGCGTATAATATTTTCTCTTCAAACAGATTTAGTTCTACTTGTTTTTGCAAATTATCTTTTTCTCCAGATGGTTTTATCATTAATCGTAGTTCCACCAAAATATCATCAACGTTCCTAATGAGTTTTGCGCTTCCTCTTTGTATCAATAAGTTTGGCCCCTCGCTATACCTACAGTTAATATTTCCCGGAACAGCAAATACTTCCTTCCCTTGATCTAAAGCATACTGCGCAGTTAGCATCGCACCTCCGTTCAATTTTGTCTCGATAATTAGTGTCCCTAAAGAAATTCCGGAAATAATTCGATTTCTTCGAGGAAAGTTTTGTGCGTCCGGTTTTGTGCCAAGTGGGTATTCGGAAATAATTAAACCGC
>JBHEKZ010000098.1:0-4017 GCA_041859025.1 Melioribacteraceae bacterium
TTACTAGCGAGCGAAATCGCCTCTTCGTAATCATGAGTTACATGAATGATTGTAATTCCTTCTCGGTTTAGTTTCCGCAGAAGTTGTCTTAATTCACTTTTAGATTTAGAGTCAAGCGATGCGAGAGGTTCATCCAAAAGAAAAATATCATTACCCGCAGCCAGACTTCTTGCAAGAGAAACACGCTGGTACTCCCCGCCGGAAAGAGTTTCCGGTTTGCGTTGCAAAAATTTTACTGCGCCAACTTTTTCTGCGCAGGAAAACACATTCTCTTTTATTGCTTTTTCTCCAATACTCTTAAGAGGGTAAGCAATATTTTCAGACACAGTTAAATGAGGGAACAAATCCGCCTCTTGATAAACGATGCTGATTTTTCTTTTTTGAATTTTCAAATGCGTGACTTCTTCATCGCGCAAAAATATTTTTCCGCTTGTTGGTTTAATCAATCCTGCAATTGTTTCTAGCAACAAAGTTTTGCCAACACCGGATAACCCAAGAATTACAAAATATTCACCCTGACCGACTTCGAAGTTGATATTCTTTAATTCAAAATCACCTACACGCAGCGATATATGTTCTAATTTCAGCATCAGCTTTTCTTCTTAATCAATCTTAGCATAATAAAAATCATCAAACAGATTCCTACAAAAAGCGCTGCTACCGGAACAGAATATTTTAATCCGTAAGAAGTAAATCGTTCGAATATTAAAACTGGGGCTGTCTTTGGATTATACGCTACAATTATAACCGCGCCAAACTCACTTAGACCGCGCGCCCACATAAGTATAAATCCAGATAGAACGGAACGCCATGCAAGCGGAAGAGAGATTGTAAAAAAAACTCTTGCCGGCGAGGCGCCTAAAGTCATAGCAACTTTTTCTAGTCTTTCCGGTACAGCCGAAAATCCATCGCGAGCTGCATTAATTAAAAAAGGAATGCTAACAAATGCCATTGCCATTATTATTCCAGCCTGATTGCCTATGAACTTAATTCCAAATACTTCTGCACTTTGTCCAAGCCAACTATCGCGTGTTAATATTCCTAGCACTGCTATTCCCGCTGCAGAATGTGGAATAATAATTGGCAAGTCAATAATTCCATTAACTAAACTTTTCAGAGGAAAATTTTTACGTGCGAGCAAATAGGCTAACGGAATTGCCAAAAAGGAAAATAAAATTGTTCCCGCCATTGATGTCCACAAACTCAGCCAGACACTATCACGCACTTCTTCATCAGCAATTGCATTTGTTATAGAACCAACAGATGTGTTTAAATACATTCCGGCAATTGGTGCTAAAATAAACAACAGTACCACTCCACCAAGAAATGTAAAAATTAATCTCATCCAAGAAATATTTTTGAACGAACTAATCATTTTTTCTTTGCAAACTGTTTAAGCTCTTTTGGCAGCTGATCATAATTATCACACTTTGAAGGCACAATAACCGGCTGACCCATTTCTTGCATCACTTTAAGCCTTTGTTTTTGCTCATCAAATAGTGGACAAACTTTTTTGCTAATTCCGGATTAGGAGAATTCTTTGGAATCGTAACTCCATAAACCATTGAAGCTCCCGCTTGCGTAATCTTTTCTCCTGGTTTTTTACCGCTTAGCTCAACGCTTACCTGCTTATAGTGTTCTTCAAGCTCTGCTTTTTTTAAGTTAACTTGATCCGGTAAAGTTAGATATTTCAAGCCATGCTGTTCAGCAACTGATCGGTATAGAAAAATGTAGTCCACTTCTCCGGCTTCCAGCAATGCAAGTAAATCAATTTCTTTGGGACGAATGTACTCGTTATCCTTTTCCAAAATTCTTTCGGATAAATTTTTCTTGTAATATATGTCTGCCAGCTTAAGCGAAAGCACAGTTCTGTATCCACACGGATCTGCGTTTGGATCAGCTCTGCCAATGTTAACTTTTTCATCCAGCAATATTTCGTACCAGTTCTTTTGATTAATCTCTTTTGCTCTTCTCGATTTAGGCGAGTAAGTAATCGTCATTTCGTTAGTAGCAAACTTTAAATTCCATTCAGTAAAAGTTGGAATTAGCAGTTGATCAATTACCAAATAATCTGCAGAAGCAAATACATCGCACGGTTTTTTAATCTCAGAAATTTTTCTTGCACATTCTCGACTTCCGGCTATTTCTTTTAAAACTTCCACATTCGGGTTTTCTTTTTTAAATCCGTCAATAATTTTTTCGAAAGGAACCGTTAAGCTTCCGGCATGAAAGATTATTAGCTGATTATTTTGCTGTGCGCAAAGGCTAAACATCATTCCCCAAACCAAAACAAAAAGAATCGATCTATTTATCAGTTTCTTCATATACAGCCTTGATATTTTTTAGTTTAGTGTTTTTCATTTCTTCCTCTATCTGCTTTTGAATCTTCGCATAAAAATCGTAGAAGTAATTGTTGTAGCTGTTCATTTCGGAATCTTTGGCTTTACTTGCATCTGCTACATCAAAATCCATAATCTTTCTATCTTCAAGTGCGGAATAAATTTCGAACAAGCTCAGTTCCGTAAAATCTTGCAAAAGGTAAAATCCGCCACTAGCACCTTTGCTGCTGCCAACAATCTCTGCTTTTAAGAGAGAAGACATTATCTGTCTAAGCTTGGAAGCATTAACTCCGATTGCATCAGCAATCTCATTGCTGTTCTGCGGATCGGGAAAAACCTTAGCCAAGTGGCTAAGTGCTTTTACTGCTGTTGAAAGTTTTACAGAAGATGACATAAAACTCTTTTTTTGTTACAGTAAGTGTAACAATTAGCCCAGTCCGACGCAATCTCTCTATTATAAATTTAGCTTTGAATAAAAAGTACCTTTTGGTTTGATTTTATTGATTGCTATATTTTCGCACAACTTTTTGTTGAAAATTGTAAAACAAAAAAGCCAACGGAGATTTTGTATGAACGTTACAGAAGTACTCGAAGCACGCAAAGTTTTGAATGAGTTTACTTATGATATCGCTCCTCTTTTTAGGGGATACACAGATAAATCGCTTCACATAGATGTTGGAAGCAACCAAGTTACAATCCGAGATATTCCAGAAATTGTAAAAGAAAAATTTATCGGCGGAAAAGGTTATGGTTTAAAATTTTTGTGGGATGCAACTAAGCCGGATACAAAATGGAACGATCCGGAGAATGAGATTGTAATTTCCGGCGGACCAATTTGCGGCATTACACAATACTCGGGAACGGGAAAATCTTTAGTAGTTACGATTTCTCCTCAAACGGATTCTGCTATGGATAGCAATGTTGGCGGCTGGTTTGGTCCTTTCTTAAAAATTTGCGGTTTCGATGCGATTGAACTTCAAGGAATTGCGGAGAAAGAAGTAATTGTAATAATTGACGGACGCAATGGTGGCACAATTAGAATCGAAGAAGCTCCGGCTGATCCGATCGACAGCCACGAACTTTCGGAAATGCTGACAGAAATGTACTGCCCGAATGAAGCCGACAAAATGAAGATTGCTGTAGTTTCATCAGGCACAGCGGCAGATCATTCTTTAATTGGTATGCTCAATTTTAGTTTCTATGATAAGAAGAAACAACGTGTTCGTTTAAAACAAGCCGGGCGCGGCGGAATTGGAACTGTATTCCGCAAGAAAAATATTAAGGCTCTAGTTGCTCTCGTTCCAAAAGTTGAAGGTGATATGAATAAAGTGGTTGATATGAAAGCAATCATGGAACGTGGTCAACGATTCAACAAAGAAATTAAAGAACTTGATGACAAACAATGTGAGATGAGAACTAAGGGAACTGCTCACTTAGTTGAAATTATGAATGATTATGATTTGCTACCAACTCACAATTATAAATATGGAAGCCACAAAGAAGCAGGAAAGATTCACTCTGAAGTTTGGAAAGCTATGTTTGCTCAAGGAACCCCGGATGGCTGCTGGCTTGGCTGCCACATGAGCTGTGCTAAAGGTGTTAACAATTATGTTCTTCGTACCGGTCCGTATAAAGGTCAATGTGTTATTGTTGATGGTCCGGAATATGAAAACGCTGG
>JBHEKZ010000119.1:0-12696 GCA_041859025.1 Melioribacteraceae bacterium
ATAAGACTACCGTATCGCAGGCATGGTTTAGCAAGGGAGGAGTAGCTTACACTTTTTATCCAGCCGGAAGCATTGTCTCTGTTGCCGATGGATTTGACAGAAATTTTCCTAACGATTTCGAGCTGTTTCAGAATTACCCGAATCCATTTAATCCTACAACAACTATCAGATATCAAATTAGAACCTCCGGATTTGTGAGTCTAAAAGTTTATGATGCAATCGGTCAAGAAGTTGCAACACTTGTAAGTGAAACAAAATCTTCGGGAGTTCACGAAGTGACTTTTAATGGTTCGAAATTTAGCAGCGGCGTTTATGTTTATCGTTTACAAGTCGGCAATTATTCGCTAACGAAGAAGCTTATTCTGATGAAGTAAGAATAAAGAAGTTGTTTTAATGTTTGTTCTTACTCTTTCCGAAAAACCATTTCTTGAAATGATTTTCCCGATTCTAGGGTTGTCAGTTTACTCTCGATGATTTCAAATTGGTGTAGCTTAGCGGTTTTTTGAAAACCGTTGGGAGAAACAAAGTTAAAAATTTCGCTAAGCTTGTTCAGACTTGTGTATCGGCTTGGAGAAATTTCCGAAATGCTTTCGCTTGGCAGTTGCAACACAACAACCAATTTGCCCGATTGGTTAATGACTTTGCTGATGTTTGCAAGAGCGATATCATAATCAACGTATTCGAAAATGAGTCCGCCGAAAATTAGATCTACCGGCTTAAAAGAAAATGATGAAGATAAAATATCGGCGCAGAGAAACTCGCTTTGCCTAAATTCACTGGAAAATCTTTCCTTAGCCACCACAATATATGCCGGGTTGATGTCTACGCAAACAACTCGATCCAAGCTTGAATTGGAAATTACATCCAAACCGTTTCCGCCGGCGCATCCAAGAATAGCAACGGACTTCGGAAAGTATTCTTCAACTTGCTTTGCTAACACGCCCGACAAGTATTGTGCTTGTGCAATAGAAGATAAAGCCATGTGGCTTTCGTAATCGTTGAGGTTTATTTCTAACCAAGGATTCATTTCTCTTGTATGTCAAAAATTCAAGCGCAATATTAATAAATAGTTAAATTCTTTTGTGGTACTGTGAAAACGAGTATGGTAGAATTATGTTTGTGCATTATTTTACAATTGGATTTTTATAATTGGTGAGTTTGGTGGACGGAATAAATAAACAAGCATGGGTAGTCTCGGCTGATATGGGTTACGGGCATCAGCGCGCAGTGTATCCATTAAAAGCGGTTGCTTATCAAGAAATATTAAATGTCGGCTCTAATTCATGCGCAAATAAAAGTGAAGCAAAACTGTGGAAGCGCTTTCTTAATGCGTATGAGTTTATGTCGAGAGCCAAGAGCTTGCCAATTGTAGGTAAATCAATCTTCAGTCTTCTTGAGGCTATGCTTCGGATCCCTTCATTTTATCCGTTAAGAGATTTGTCGAATAAAACTTTTCATGTTGATTTTTTAGAAAAGAATATTGCAAAAGGACTTTGTTCCGGCATGCTCGAACGAATTAGGCTTGAAGATCGTCCTCTTGTTACTTCTTTTTATGCACCGGCAATTGCTGCAAACATGCTTGGCAATGGAGAGATTTACTGCATAATCTGCGATGCGGATATTAATAGAGTTTGGGTAGCAAAAGAACCGTGGGAAAGCAGAATTGTATACTTTGCCCCATGTGGAAAAGCAGCGCAAAGACTAAAAGCCTACGGGGTTCCAAACGAAAAAGTAATTACAACTGGATTTCCATTACCGTTAGAATTGCTGGGAAGCAGAAACCTAAACATATTAAAGAGTAATCTGGTTTTGCGGTTAAAAAGACTTGACCCGAAAGGGATCTTTTGGGAGAGACACGGTATTAATGTAAAACATTTTTTAGGCGAAGAAAACTGCAGCTTAAATGCTGATAAAAGAATTACGATTGTATATTCAGTTGGCGGTGCCGGCGCTCAAAAGGAAATTGGTGCGGCCATAGCAAAGAGTCTGAGAAACTTAATTCTGGAAAACAAAATCAAGTTGTATCTTGCTGCTGGAACAAAAGAGAATGTTAAAGAATATTTTGAAGAAGTTGTTAAAAACATTACGGACGATAAGAATCAAATAGAAGTAATCTACGAACATACCTTGCCTGAATATTTTGATCGCTATACGGAAATACTTCACGAGACGGATATACTATGGACTAAGCCAAGTGAACTTTCGTTTTACTGCGCTCTTGGATTACCGATAATAATGGCGCCGGCAATTGGTTCTCAAGAAAAGTTTAATAGAAAGTGGTTAATGGAAATACGTGCCGGAATAAAACAAATTAAGCCGGAGTATACGCATCAGTGGTTGGTTGCCTTACTGAATAACGGGTCGCTTGCAGAGGCCGCATGGTCGGGATTTTTGCGAGCAAGAAAATTGGGAACGTATAACATCATGGAAATATTAGAGACCGGAAAGCTAAAAGAAAACAATTCTCCGGTGATGAGATGAATTCATGAAAAAGAAAATAATGTTTATCTATTTGAAAACTGGTGGAGGACATGCGGCCCCGGCAAATGCAATCTCCAGCTACTTATTAGAGAATAATTCAGACAGAATAGAAACAGTTCTGGTTGATGGCCTCGCCGGTAGTTCTTGGTTCGCAAAACTAGTGCTGGAAGAAGGCTACCGCTTCTTGCAGAATAGAGCAGAATGGTTGTACGAAGTAATTTATTTTTTTCACAAGTTCAGGTTTATAGCAAAAATCAGCGGCTTTCTGGTAACAAAGAACACTCAATCCTACATAAGAAAACGAATTCTTGAAGAACAACCGGAATTAATTGTGTTGCTTCATTTTTTTATGATTGAGCCGGTTTATAATGTTTTGGAAAAAAATAGTCTCAACTCAAAAGTGATTACTGTAGTTACCGATCCATACACAGCGCACCCTCTCTGGTTTATTAGAAAGAATTTGAACTACATTTTATTTAGTGAAAGGCTGAAAGAAAAGTGTATTGCTGAAGGTATTAATGAAAACGACATTCATGTGTTCCCATTTGTAATTAATTCTAAATTTTCATCAGCACAACAGTTAGTTGATATACAGTGGCTTAAAAGAAAGCATGGATTTGGTAATGGAAAAATTGTATTGCTTCTAGGCGGGGCGGATGGTATTAGAAACGCAAAAAGTATTGTGAATGCAATATTTGAAAAATCAAGTAGTTACGAGGTCGCAGTAGTATGTGGCAAGAACAAAAGCTTACTGGCTAAGATGACAAGATTTAAGAATGACCATGGATTTACATCCTTAAAGGTTTTCGGCTTTGTCGATTTCGTTTACGAGCTTATTAATATTTCCGATGTAATAATAACCAAGTGCGGCGCTTCAACCATTTCTGAAATATTGCTCTCCGGTAAAATTCCATTCATCAACAGATATTTATGGGAACAAGAAAAGGGCAATGTAGAATTTGTTGTCGAAAACGAATTCGGGATTTATGAGAAAGATATTGAAAAGCTCGCGGCCAATGTAGATGAACTGTTTCGTGATGAAAGCAAAGCAGCAAATTATTTAAGCAACATTAAGTCTGCATGTTTGCGAAACGGATTAGAAGAAGTAGCCGTGTATATAAATAAGCAGTTAGAGCTTTAGATCATGCTTGGATTTTCTGGCTGTTCAAAGTGGACTATGTAGTCATGATTCTTGTAGGAAATTTCGAGTATTGTGTGAAACTCATCTCGAATAGTAAGGAATGATTCTCCAAAAGTTTCGATTATACCAATAAAACGCTGATTGGCATTTTCTTCCGGCAATTGGAAAATCTACTTAGCTTTAATTCCAGCCGACAATTCCATCAAACACCTTTTCTGTTACACTCACTGTAGATAATAAAAGCCGCCATAAAGAATGTTGATCTAGCTTTGGAAGTTTTAGCAGGAGTTTGCAGCTAAATATTCGCTTCGCAATTGAATTTAACAGAATGAATCTTCCGCCAGCTTAATAATATTTAGTGATAAAGTTTATATGTCTTTCTTTCCAAGTCGGCCAATGCAAGCTTGTAATCAATAATCGCACTCAAGTTGTTCATCTTGGAATCGGTTAGCTTCAATTGCATTTGCGACAAATTGAAGCTCGTAATGTGCCCGGATTTAAATCGCTCAAGACTTATTGAATAACTTTTCTCGGCAATCTCTACACCTTTTTCCAAAATCTCTACTCTTGCCTTGGAAGAATTTAGCCGGTTAATTGCGGATGTAACTTCCTTCTCAATTTGTTTCTTCAAATTCTGCTGGAACAACTCTGTCATTTTGTAATCTGCATAAGCGGCTTCAACAGCATAACTATTTTTTCCCCAATCTAAAATCGGAACATAAACCGTCATTGTTACGCTTCGCGAATCGGCAAAATTGTTAAATATGCTGTCGAACTTATTGTCGTTTTTATTGATACCGTAATTAGCGTTCAACTCTGCTTTTATTGTTCTGCGGGAATCCACCTCGTCAATATTTAATTTCCCGAGCTCCAGATCGGCTTCGGAATTAAGAACTTCCGGTCGATTGCTAAGAGCAGATTTAACAGCGTCGTCAATGTTTAATTCTAACGGAGAATATTCCAGTTGGGCTGAAATATCAACGTCCTCGTTGATATTAAGTCCAATCAATAGTTTGAAATCGTTTTTGGCTTCTTCGTAAATCTGCTTTACGTTTAACAATTCATTCTTACTCGCAGCATAGTCAACTTCAAGCTGCAAGGCTTCTACTTCGGCAATTAAACCGGCCTTAAATTTATTCATCGCTGTTGTATAAGAGTCTTCCGTTTGCTTTACTTTCTCTTCGGTAATCTCAACACTTTTTTTTGCTTTATACAAATTGTAGAATGAAGCTGTAACGTTGTAAATTATTTCCCGCTCTGCTCTTGAATAATTACGTTTTGTCTTTTCCAGATTTATTTCGGCGCGCTCTAAATTTCCCAGTTGAGAGTTAAAGGTGAATAAAGGCTGGTTCAATCTTATGCTGAGGTTAGAAAAATAATCGCGGGTAGTTCCCGACATGTCGCCAAACTGATCGCGTCCAAAAATAGAACTAACAATAGATATGCTTCCATTTGTGAATAAAATAGGCTGATTGATTGAAAGTCTCCCTTCAACAGTTGTATTGCCAACGGTAAAGAATTGCTCGGTTCCGGTTAGCGGATTAAATTGGCTTGAGAGACTTCTGCTATACCTCGGAATGTCGAATTCAAAATCTACCGAAGAGCGCAATCCCATTTTAATTGATTCTAAATTTTTCTGAGAGCTTATTAAGGTTTGCTCGGCAGACTTAATGCTGTAGCTTTCGTTTAGTGCGGTAGCTATTGCTTCGTCAAGCGTTAATATCTTTTGTGCATCTATGTTTATAGTAAGTGTGAATAATAAAATCATAACAAAAAAAGTTTTTTTCATCTTTACACCATCAAAATTTATTAATAAAGAACTACAATTTTACTTTACGCCAACTTGTATTAAGCTAATTTATTCGTAACGCAAAGATTCTATTGGGTCTTTTTCGGCCGCTTTTTTTGCGGGATAAATTCCAAACACAAGTCCCACGCCAACCGAAACAAAAAATGCAAGTATAACAGAGTATGGAGTTATTATAGTTCTCCATTCAGCGTATCCGGTAATTGCAGATGTTAGAAGGAAGCCGGTTATTATTCCTAAGACTCCGCCCAGAATACTTATTGTCATCGCTTCATACATGAATTGATAGAGGATGTGTTTCTTTGTCGCGCCAATCGCGCGGCGTATTCCAATCTCCCTCGTTCTTTCTAAGATATTGGCTAGCATAATATTCATAATTCCGATTCCGCCAACTAAGAGAGAGATTCCCGCTATTGCACCCATCACCACATTGAAAATCTTCTGTGTCTTTTGTTTCTGCTCAAGTAGCTGTTCGGGAACAACAACTTCGAAATCGGGAACTCCGTAATGTCTTCTTTCAAGTATTCGGCTTGTCAGCGCTCCGGCTGCGGAAACAGAAACGTCTTTCTTGATCTTTACGGTAATTTGATTAATAGAAGTGCGGTCATAGTTCTGAGCAACATTTCCCCCTCCGAAAAAGACTGTCATATTTCCTAAGCTGAACACACCAGAACTGGGCGGAACATATTTTTTCATTTTATAAATCATGGTTGTGATGGGTATGTACATGTCTTCGTTGAAATCCCTCAGTCCTAAGTTCTCAATACCTGCCGAGGATATTTTTTTTGAAGCCATTACTCCGATTACTTTGAACCAGAGGTCGTTTACTTTTATTTCTTTTCCAACTGGGTTTTCGAATTTGAATAACTTTTCTTTTATGCCGTAACCAATCACGCAGACGTTGGAATAATTTTCAACATGACTTTGCTTGAAATATTCTCCGGATGAAACTTGCGAGTTGTATATGGAGGGATAATCCGGAGAAACACCAATTACTTTTACTTCTATGATGTTGGATTTGTAAAGAATCTGATTTATGGATTCTCTCTGGGGCGATACAGCTTCTACATATGGATTTAGATCTTTGATTGCGAGCGCGTCTTTTAGGTTCAAGCCGGGGGAGAACATCGCTTTCGATTTATTGCCTTTGAGGGAAACTGTTTTAGTGTTTACAATTATGTTGTTAGTTCCCATTAATTCAATCTGCTCGAGTGTTTCTTGTCTGGCGCCTTCGCCTATTGAAAGCATTGCAATTACAGCCCCAACGCCAAAAATAATTCCGAGCATTGTAAGAGCTGTGCGCATTTTGTTTGCTTTAAGCTCCTTAATGCCGATTAAAAAATTCTCCATTTCTTTCATGGTTATTTTCCTTTGCCGGGCATAGCCATGTTTTTTTCTTCTACGGCCGGAGTAGAGTTTTTAGGCTCGATAGTTGGGTCTAGCAGAGCAACCTCATCGCCCGACGCTACTCCTTTTTTAACAACGATATAGTCTTCCCCTTTCTCACCCAACTCAACTTCATGCACATCATATCCCGAACCATTCTTAACGTAGACTATTTTTTTCCCATCCTTTTCAAAAACAGCCTCTTGAGGAATAAACAGCACGTTCGGAATTTCATTGATAATGATTTTGTTGCTCGTTGTCATTCCCGGCTTTAATATTTCGGAATGTGCTTTGATCGATACAAGTACTTCAAAAACTTTTATGTTCGATTCCTGGTCTTTGTTTCTTCCAATAGAAGCAACATCGGAAACTATACCAACAAAACTCGAATCCTGGAAAGCATCCAGTTTTACAATTACTTTTTTACCGTTCGAAATTTTGCTTACATCTACTTCGTTAATATTTGTTTTGCTTTCCATTGAAGAAAGATCAGGCAGTGTAGCTATTTCTGCGCCGCCCCAAGGGGAATCGCCTATTGCAAACTTTCTTCCTTGGTTGGACCAGTTGCTTCCGTACACAACAAGTCCTTCGGAAGGGGCTTTAAGAGTGAGTTGATCCAAATCTTTTTGTGCTTTATCAAGATCGTTTTGCCGCTGCTTTATCTGCACAATCATCATATCCATTTCGGATTTATGAATTATTTTCTTCGATTGGAATTCTTGCTTGGTCTGCTCAAAGCTTAGACGGTTTTTTTCGTGTTCAAGTTTGCTCTGCTGTTGAATGGCTTGGGCTTCAAATTTTACCTGATCAAGCTTCAGTTTAGAAAGTTCGAAGCTTAGCTCTGCGCTTTTAAGTTGAGATTCCATTTGTGCCATAGCCGCCATTTGATTGGCTACTAATTTTTCCTTGTCAGAGTTGGCAATTTCCAGTGCAGCTTCTGCACCTTTGAAAGTTGCAATCGCTTCCGACGGATCGAACGAGCAGACAATATCGCCTGGCTTTACATAAGTTCCTTCCGGAATCAGATAAACAATCTTGATGTTTCCTCTAATCCGAGGAGCTAGAATAGAAAGAGAATTCTTTGCCCTTAATTCTCCACTTTCAGTTATGGTTACAAGAAAATTATTTCTTTGAACCTTGTAAACAGGAATATCGGTCCGTGCTTTTGTAAGAGTAGCTGAAAAGATAATTACCAAAACTATTATCAGTAGTAAAATCCCTCCAAGAACGTATTTGTTTTTAAGAGGTTTAGGGAGTTTTAGTTTTTCTAGCTTTTTGTCTAGGCTCGTTGAGTATCGAATTAATTTTTGTGAGAGACTAGTTCTAAATGATACAGCGCTGGGTGCCTCGTTTTTCATGTACGGTTCCAATAATATTAATAGAATGTAACTTAGATGTGAAATAATATTTCGGTTTTAATTTATACTATTTATTGACAATAAGAAATGGATAAAATATTGGTCGTTAGTTGGTTGGTATTTCAAAAAGGAACTGAATGATTTTTATTAATATACATTCTTTAATTAATAGATTTTCGAGAACCGAGTAAATCGAATAGAATAAAAAAAACCCAAGTGTGGGGGGAGCACTTGGGTCGTGAGCGTTAATAACATTGCTGTTACTAAACTCAATCCAAAAGTAAAATATTTTGAAATATCTGTCAATCTATTTTTTTTATTCCCGCTAACTTTCCACTCTAAAAATTCAAATCAATAGAATTTTATCAATTCGCTTTGAAAGAATGCTTATTTATAGGTGAGATTAATATATGCTTTTCCTAAATCCGATAGTTCTCCATCGTTAGGAGTAAATAAGTAGGAATAATGATTATCCGGAAAAGTACCTCTTCCGTAGAACCAAGCATAGCGGAAAACATCATCCCGGTTTTCGCAAATTCCAACCATCTGTTTCATTTGTTCAATTTGTTTAGCATAAGAGTTGATCTGAGAATTCCAGTTGGCCATTTCGGTAACCCAGATTTTTTTGTTGTACTTTTTTAGTCTGTCCAACTGTTCGCTCAAGCCGTAATCGTACCAGTGAAATGCTAAATAATCTATTCTCGGTTCCCTTCCGTTATTAGCGGCTTTATAGGAAAGGTAAAATACATCCAGCCAAACTACCGGATCCGAAAAATTTGTCATTGTTCCCCAAGTCATTGCCGGTCCAACAAGATAAACCACTTTACCGGAAGCTTCTAGTTCGCCTACCAATTGTTCATAGCGTAGCCAATCACTTGCTGCTTGTGCGGGGGTTCTATTTGCTTGATCAGTTAAATTCGGTTCATTCATGACAAGCAGATATTTTACTTCCGGATGTTTAGTAAAGTAGTTTTTAATTATAGCCATATCTGTAGAACTTGTATTCCCTCCCCAGAGCATTGGAACAAAATCCATTTGATAGTCTTTATTAAAATTTACGGGGACTTTTGAGTTGCTGCTTGTTCCCCAATTGTACCACCAGCTAACCCCAGATGAAAGTGTTTCAAAATCTTTCACGGAAGAAAGATCAAATGCGATTCCGCGTTTCGAACTTTTCTTAATAGTTTGGGTTCTATTAGAATCTGTCGGTGTAGATTCCTCTTTACAACTGAGAGCAATAAAAACAATAATGAGTAGGAAAAACAGCTTTTTAACTGACATTAGTTTTCTCCGTAAGAGTATTTTTTTTGCGCAGCTAAAATACTTTTTTGATTTATTCTTTACTGATAATCTTGTTGAGATTGAAAAACTTTAGACTTAGTTTCCACCTAAATTTATGTAAACGAATGATGACTATTCAATTACTCACTTAACGAGAGTATCCGATGCAAGACTATTTTGATTTCAAATCTCTGAACACTAACCTAAAAACAGAAGTGCTTGCCGGAATTACAACTTTTCTAGCGACAATGTACATCATTGTGGTTAATCCGGCAATGATTTCTCAAACCGGAATGCCGTTCAGTGGAGTTTTAACTGCTACAGTTTTGGTCAGCGCATTCAGCAGTATTGCAATGGGCATTTATGCTAAAAACCCAATTGTTATTGCGCCTGGAATGGGAATTAACGCATTCTTTACATACTCAGTTGTGCTTGGTATGGGCGTAAAATGGGAAGTAGCATTAGGCACAGTTTTTTGGTCGGGTGTAATTTTTTTGCTCCTCTCAATATTTAATATTCGAGTAATGATATTGAATGCGATTCCAAGACAACTCCGCTACGCAATTTCTGCAGGACTTGGATTATTTATTACTTTTATCGGTTTTGCGAACGCAAAGTTTATAGTGGCAAACCCTGCAACATTAGTTAGTATAGCTAAATTTAATCCGGTTATAATCACGTTTCTAATCGGGCTGGTTGTTACTTCTATTTTTGTGATCAAGAGAATAAAGGGAGCTTTGATATTAGGAATTGTTTTCACCACCTTACTGGCAATTCCAATTGGAAGATTCTATGGAGATGCTTCTGCAATTAATTCGGGAATTCCAACGCTGGTAACTTGGCAGGGATTTTTCTCGCTTCCTGATTTTAGTTTGATATTCAAGCTTGACATTGTGAACTCGCTTAAGTTCTCATTATTTCCAGTAATCTTCGCGTTCCTTTTTACCGACATGTTTGATTCACTTTCAACCTTTATTGGAGTTGCCGAAGCAGCTGATTTGGTAGATGAGAGTGGAGAGCCGAGAAGAGTTAAGGAATCTCTAATAGCCGATGCGTTCTCTACTACAATTTCCGGTTTGCTTGGCACAAGTTCCGGTACAGCGTATGTTGAATCAGCAACCGGAGTTGAAGAAGGAGGAAGAACTGGAGTAACAGCAATAGTCGCTGGTCTTCTATTTCTACCATTCATGTTCGTTTCCCCTCTGCTATCTGTCGTTCCTTCAATAGCTACAGCGCCCGCATTAATTCTAGTTGGCGTGTTTATGATGAAACCGGTTGTAAAAATAAATTGGAATAGACTTGATGACGCAATTCCTGCTTTCTTCGGAATGATTTTAATTCCGCTTACCTACTCAATTACTCAAGGAATAATTTGGGGATTTATTTCTTGGACGATAATAAAATTAGTAATCGGTAAGAAAGAAGAAGTAAGCTGGATGCTGATCTTAATTGATGTCTTAGCAATAGCCGCTTTGTTAATTTAAGTTAAATCCCGCCGAACGGCGGGATTTTTATTTCAATCTCAAAAAACACTTTCTTATTTTCCCCGCCAATAATTTAATAACGATGGACTGTTTATGAAGAAGTTTCAAATTCTAATTTTACTTTTATTAAGCTCACTTTCGTTTACTTACGGACAAAACCAACTCTCAATTCAAAATCCAGGATTTGAAGACTCCAACACCGCTTGGAAAATTTCGGGTAATGGAAAGATTTCTTTCGATGCTTCAGTAGTTAAAAGTGGAAGCAGAAGCATTGTAATTGAACATGATCAAGAGAACAAAACTGTTCTTACTTCATCCGAAGTACTTCTTAAAGTAGGGCATATATATAGATTAAGTGTTTGGGCAAAAACAGAGTCGGTTTTCTCAAACAATTATGATCAATATCCAACTCCAGTTGCGGCATGCGCTACAATGGAATCGTTTCCGTTTACCAATAACTCGCCGGCAATTGGTGCCACAACTGGCTGGAAAAAATTAGAAGTAATGTTTGTTGCAATTAAATCAAAAGATAAAGTTTGCTTAAACTTTGGCTACAATGGAAGCGCGAAAGGCAAAGTTTGGTATGATGACGTCCAACTTGAAGAAGTAACAGATATCTCGCAATACATTCCGCTGGAAACAGTACGCTGGAGCGGTCCGGCATTTCGTTATGAAGATAAAGGCTGGATATTTGTTCACATAGAAGGAAAGCCATACCAGCGCGGCTATCAATATGGTTACTTAGTAGCGGATGAAATTAAAACATTCATAGAAAAATTAGCGGTTAGTTCAAATGCAAGCGATCCGGCATCCGCTTGGCGCCAAAGCCGTTTTGGAACAGACGCAATGTTTCTTCGTAAATATGATGAAGAGTATTTAACAGAAATGAAGGGAATTGCAGACGGTGCAGCAAAAGCCGGCGCAAAAGTTTTTGATCGCGCCGTAGACTTTCTGGATATTGTTGCGATCAATTCTGCAATTGATCTTGATTATGTGCAAGGCGCGCTTGGGGTTACTCCAAATCCATTAACCGGAAAATCTTTCCTCGCTAATGAAGACGAACTCAATATCCCGGAAAAACTACACAAGTGTTCTTCTTTCCTTGCAAATAATTCGGCAACAAAAGATGGAAAAATTGTTTTTGGACAACTCTTTATGTGGGGCGGCTATACCGGCTACCATTGGAATGTTATTGTTGATGTTGTTCCATCTGAAGGTAACAGATTGGTTTATCAAACTTATCCCGGAGGAATTCATTCCGGCTCAGACTTCTATATTAATTCTGCCGGAATAATGATTGGCGAAACAACAGTTCAGCAGACGCCCTACAACGAAAACGGAACAACGCAATCAAATAGAATCCGCAAAGCAGCTCAGTATGCAAATTCGTTTGATGATGTTGTAAAAATTATGACTACAAAAAATAACGGCATGTACACCAACGATTGGCTTCTTGCAGATGTAAAGAAAAACGAAATTGGCATTCTTGTTTTAGGGACTAATAAATGGAAATTGTGGCGCAGCAGTAAAAATGATTGGTACAACGATGCGAAAGATTTTTATTGGAGTGTAAATAACAACAAAGATTTGGAAGTAAGAAAAGAATACATCGCAAATGCGGATGATGCACCGGCGGATATTGTTTTTCGTCCGGTTAACCGTGATATAGCGTTCTGGAATTTTTACCAGCAAACTAAAGGCGAAATTGATCATCAAGCGGCGGTTAAATTGTGGAACTCTTCTCCAATAAACAGACCG
>JBHEKZ010000126.1:0-12549 GCA_041859025.1 Melioribacteraceae bacterium
TACTTTGTAAGTAGCGGGGTTTCCGCAAAGAAAGAGGGAAAGTGGCTTTACGCATCAAAAACGCAACTTTACATTATCCGGAAGAGAATTGACACTAAGCGGAACCCATCTTACACCGTCCGGAAGCGATCTTACAGTGTCCGGAACTCATCTTACACCAGCCGGATGTAATCTGGCAGTTTCCCAAAATGATCAGACGGTAACTGGAAACAATCTTACATCATCAGGAACCGGTCTGGCGGCGGTACAAAATCAGTCTGCGCTCTATAGCAAAGTGCCGGAGATGGTTGCCTCTCTTTTAACAAATAACGGAAAGGGAGCTGTTTCAATTTTTTTGCGGCAGTGCGGTGAGAAGAATGTTATTAACAATGGCTACGTTTTGTGCTGGTGATGTACGTAAGAAAGTGGAAAGCGGTTGTACCAAATAAAAAGTTTTTATCATAAAAGAGGAAGCGGATGAAATGCATTTAACATAACATCCGCTTCAAATTTTATTTACAACTTCTTTGTTGGGGAGGCACTTTGCGTTTTATAAATTCTGCATCCAAGCGCTTCTAAGTGCAAGCTGCTGTTCGGTTGCGTTATCCATAAACTTAAACTCATGTTTAATTGGACGCGGCTGCACAGATACTTTAATTTCTTTCTCTTCACCATTGCGTTCAACGGTAAGATTAAAAGATTCGCCCACTTCCATTTTGCTCATAAAAGCAAATCTTGTTTGGGCATTCTGCATGTTCACTTCTTCGCCGTTAACTTTCAAAATAAAATCGCCGGCCGCTACTCCATCAGCAGTAGGAATATCCACTTTGGAAACAATAAACTTTCCATCTTTAACACTTATCCCAAAACCCAAAGCAATTTTTGAACTATCTACACCGACAATTTCTTTATAACCAATGCCAAGCCAGCCATAGTATTCTTCCACCGGAAGCTTATCGGTTCCTTTTATATAGCGGTTAATAAAGTCTTGTATTTCCGGATAAGTTCTTTTAACAAATTCATCAAAAAAATCTTTTTCGCTGAAAGCTTTGTTGGCACCGTAATCTTTATAGAGCTGATTAATAACTTCGCGCAAACCCTTTTTGCCGTTGCTAAGTTGAAGCAAGCGAATGTCCAGCAATCCGGCAACAAGCGCACCCTTCTGATAAATATTCGGATATTGATCTTGCATCTCTGTAGAGTGCAAAGAAAGGTCTGTCAGAGAAATAGTCTGATCAAAATTATCATTCATCATAAGTTTCGCTTTAACTTGCTTGCCATATTCTTCTAGTGTTACCAAATAGTCTCGTAGCTGAAGAATATCAGATGCCCATTCCGTTACACCTTCGTATAGCCAGATATGCTGTGACATAGTCGGTTTTTCGAAATTGAAATTACCTATCAGCTCGCTGTGAATGTTTAGCGGAGTAACTACATGATAAAATTCATGAGCGGCAACAGATTTTAATTCTTGGGCTAAATATTCGTTCAGATCGGATTCGGCAAAGACATAAAAGGAACTGTAATTATGTTCCCATGCGCCGGCGGAAAAATTTTCGAAATGGAAAAGGAATGTATAGTTATCAACCGGAAGACCTTCTGTAAACTGACTTGTTGCGCTTAGCATATCTTCTAAAATCAGCAATAGGCTCTCTGCTGTAATTTTTCCGGTTTTGGAATATGAGTATATATCAATGTTTGTGTTTTCAATTTTTGTAGAAGTCTTTGTGAGCTTACCCAACATTATTGGTGAATCAACAACTTCATCGTAATCTTTTGCGCAATAGAATCCGCTGCTGTTTTGTTTAAGCGCGGTTCCTATACTCCAATCGGCCGGATAATCCAGCTTTATTTCGATAGCATCCTTTTGCTTTCCGTGGAAGTAACCGAAAACAGCTTGTCCGTTAATCACCGCGTGATCATTTTCAAGAGATGTGCCGCTCATTGCGTAAACGTTGTTTGTCTTAACCGGAGTGTCCCAGATCTCGGCAATGTTGTAAACAATCTTTTTAGTTTTAGCCGGATCGTTTATTTCCCACTGGTTGGTCTGAATTTGTTTGCATTCAATTTCATTACCACTCTCATCAAATGCCTTGAATGACTTTACAAATCTTCCAATATCCATTGTCTGATATGTTCCGGGGGCGGTTGAAGCGAATTGAAAAATATTATTGGCACTTGTTAATCCGTTAGGTGTAAGAGTAACTTTGAATTGATCGTCTGCTCTATCATTTAGGTTGACATAAAATTTTTGTTGTGCTGTTGAGATTGTAAAAAAGGAAACAAGTAAAAGAAGAAGATAGATAGGCTTTCTCATTTTTATCCTTTGGGTTTGGTTTTTGTACACTTAAGACGGATGAAACCAGTTGGTGTTAGATGCCGGACGGACATTTTATCCGTCCGATTTAACTAAAACAAAGAACTTCCAAATTGAAGAGTAATTCCTATTGCGCGCAAAAGTTTTTTGGAGTCTGATGTTCCGTTGGTCGGGGAAAGAGAAACATCATTTATCGGAATGAATGAGTAATCGGCAGACAAAACAAAAGGCAAATTGATGCCGATTTTTTGAAGCGGAATTTTCACACCAAAACCATATCGGAAAATCATTTCTGCGCGGTTGTAAATAAGCCAATACTCCGGGGTCTGGAAAAAACCGGCGCGGGCAATAAAAATATCTTTTATAGTAAACTCAGCACCGACGCCCCAGTAATCTACATTTGTCCTTTCGCTTTTGGATGGATTTGTAAGCCATTTGTATTGTCCGGTAAATACAGCTTCAATATCATTTGTACCGGAAGCGTTTTTGATTTGTGCGTTAAAAGCAAATCCAAATTTCAGATACCTTGGCAAACGGACATACTTGTAATCAGTATCGAAGTAGTCATCTTTCTCTTTGTAATCTGTTCCGAAATTTTGAAAAGCCGCACCTAAATTAAGATTGTAAACATTTTTTGAATGATCTGGATTTAGGTTAATTGAATAGAGCGCACCGACATCAAAAAGAAATGCATTTTTAGAATCCAACCCGTTAACAGAACCCATAGTGCTTGTTCTTGAATGACCGAAATATTTTACGCTCACACCAAACGTTAAGTTATCGGCAAACTGATTGGAAAGAGAGACAATTAAAGTCTGATTGGCTTCTTCCGAAGAAGTGTTGGAGGCCAATTCGGCTAAAGGGTTTGGCAGAGCGCCGCTTGTAAATTGGCTGAAAGCAATTCCAATTGTAGCAAAGGAAGAATTTAAAATTGCGCCGCCGGTAGCAAACTGAAATTTCTTTGCGTACTCGTTCCAGTCGTGAAAGCGGATATTGTAAAACAAACCCGTTTTGCTCTTCTCGTTTAAGTTAGCCGGATTTTCGATGAACGAACTGATATTGCTTCTATTAGCTACAAACGATTCTCCCATAACAATACTGGCCGGATTAGTTATAACATCCAGTGAAGTGTTTTTGTAGGTATATCTATCGTAACTCGATTGTGCGTTAACAGAAAACGCAATTAAAAGGATGAATAAAATCTTCAGCTTCATAATTTATTTCACTTTCTCGAATGACAGCTCTGTAAAAATAAAGTCCGGCGAATTTGGAACCTGAATTGTAAATTTCTTTATCTCTGCATTAAAATTCATCTCAAATTTAACCCAGCCGCGCGTCAAGAAATCATCTTCCCAGTCAATGTAAAATGTGTCGAAATGATAATGCTTCAACTCTCCTCTAAACAATGGTGTCGGTAGAAACTGCATATAAAGTTTTCCATCTTTCAAGCTCACTTCTGCTTTGCCGTACATTTGATCTTCGTAAGTGCCGCAGTATTTATCAAGCGTAAGAGAAGGCTTTGTGTCTTTAACTCTAACTTCTTCACGTCTATTATCTTCCTTATCAAATCCTTCAATTCTCTTTTCCCAATTATCTAACATTGTTTTGTTCCAGTCTTTGGGTTCCTTGTTTATGAAGACTTCCATAATATAATTCCTGATTGCGGTAACCATTCCGCTTTCGGTGTTGCTAAGAATAACTAAACCAAAATTTTCTTCCGGAATAATTGAAACATCGCTTATCATTCCCGGCATTCCTCCGCCATGATTTAAAAGTTTCTTACCATTCCAATAACGGATGAACCAGCCGAGTCCGTAGTTAATGTTTTCAATCGCAGTTTGATTTGACCACATTTCATTTGATTGGCGCTCGCTGAAAATTTGTTTGTCGCCGAATTTGCCTTTCTTTAATTGCAGACGAAGCCACTGGGACATATCTGCAACCGACGAATTAATTGCACCGGCCGGCGCAACTGTTTCGATAGACCAGAAATCGTTATATGGAATAACTTTTTCTTTTACAATTTTATGAGGGAACGCAAAATTGCCTTCGCTTTTCATTTCAGAAATTGATGTAACACTTCTGTTCATTCCAAGCGGCTTAAAGAGATGTGCTTTTACATAATCTGCCCAGCTTGTATCCGTAACAACCGGAATGATTGAGCCGGCCGCACTGAACATAATGTTTTGGTATCCGTATCTGCTGCGGAAGCTGGAAGTTGGTTTTAAAAAACGTGCGCGGCGAAGCACTTCTTTGGAATCATAAGTTGAACCAAGCCAAAGAATATCTCCGCTAAAAGTTTCCAAACCGCTTCTGTGAGTAACAAGGTCTCTAATTGTAATTTCTTTTGTAACCCAGGTATCGTACATCTGAAACCAAGGAAGATATTTTATTACCTGATCATCCCACTTAATTTTTCCTCGGTCTACTAAAGTTGCAAGCGATGCGGTTGTGAATGCCTTTGAACAAGACGCAATCATGAACAATGTGTTTTCATCTACCGGTTCGTTGGTTCTTATATCGCGAACGCCGTATCCTTTAGAAAATACTATGGAATCGTTTTTAACAATTGCCACAGCAAAACCGGGCATTTTCCAATCATTCATTGCCGATGCAATGTAAGAATCAATCTTCCGGAGTTTATCTTGCTGAGCGAACGATATGTTAACGAATAAAAATATTAGTGAGGCTATAAGGAGGCTTTTACATTTCATAACTAATCCGATGTCTTTATAAGAGGTATAGAAATTTAAGAGCAAGATAAATATTTCTCGCTCTTTTTTTACAAGCATAAATTATTTCTCTTAAAATCACCGGAAACGGGTTAATTCATAATCAGCCATCAATTACTGTTGCAAAACGAGAATGAAAGAATTTTGGAAATCGTTTAACTACACATTGACCTATCATTGTTGCAATTTCTTCAAATGGTAAAAACTGAGTGTTGATAATTACATGGTAGAGAAGCGGATCCTCAATGTTTTTGTGAAAATATTTCAGGACGTAAAGCCTTCTCGCATCATCTTCTAGCTTGATAAAGTCTGTTGCGGATTTTTTGTCCAATTCGTATAGAAGCATTGCGGTCTCAATCCTATGGCTTAACGGAGCAACCAAACGTATATGAAACGTGTTTTCGAATTTAGATGTAATAATATTAGCTCCGCGGCCAACAATAATTACGTTTCCAAATCCTGATAAACTTTTAATTGTTTGAGAAGTCTTATGAAGTAAAGAAAGTCTGGAGGGTGAGATGCCGAGTATTTCTCCAAACCAAGCATCCATTTTAGCCGGCGTATCTTCGCCAAGCAATTTCTTAAAATGATCCGGCAAGTTGTGGTCTTGCATTACTTTTGCAATTAGATCTTTGTCGAAGTAGGTCCAGTTGTCGTAATGTTCAATTGCTCGAGAATTAAAATACTCGGTTAATTTGTGGCAAATAGCGCCGGCTCCAATTCCGGTTTCTCTAGAAATTGTTATTACGGGACCGGGATTTTTTCTTCTCTTCTCGGCGATCAAGTCTTCTTCGGAGCTCTTCTGGATGTAGATGCGGGCTTTTTCATACGCTGTAACAGCTTTCATTTTGCACCTCCTTGAAAATGGGTTAAAGGAGGAAAAGGGAATGTTTTCTATTGCAAACTAAGAGACAAATTTTGCATTAGCAAGCTTGATTTTATATTGTGAAACTAGGAAATACAAAAAAGGACAGCTTAAGCTGCCCTTTTCTATAAACCCCATATTAACTCTTAATTACTTATTGATTTGTAACTGTTCTTTTTTCTAGACTCAACTTTGAAATTTGCAACTTGGTTTTGCAGATTGGTTGTTAAATTGTTCAAGTCTTCCGACGCGCGGGCAATTTGCTGCAATCCAATTGCTGCCTGCTGAACGACGTTTGAAATGCCATCTATACTCTTGCTTATTTGTTCGGCGGCAGATGATTGTTCTTCACTTGCTTTTGCTACCTGACTAATAGCGCCGATTGTTTTATCAGTGCTTTCGATTATTTCATCCAAAGATTTAATTGCTTTGTTAGCCAATTCACGTCCATCTTCAACTTCTTTAGTTCCGCTGGAAATCGAAGTAACAGCATTGCCTGTATCTTTTTGGATCTGTCTAATCATTGTTGCAATTTCTTTTGTTGCCTTAGTGGTTCTCTCGGCTAATTTACGAACCTCATCGGCAACAACAGCAAAACCGCGTCCTTGTTCGCCGGCTCTTGCAGCTTCAATGGCGGCATTAAGGGCCAGTAAGTTTGTTTGATCTGCAATGTCTTCGATTACCTGAACAATTTCACCAATTTGGTTGCTGCTGTTTCCAAGTTCTTTAACTATTGATGCAGCTTCGCCTACAACATCTGCAATGCGATTCATTCCGGTTACAGTTTCTCTAACCACAGTTGCGCCGTTCTTTGCGATAATGCCTGCAGACTTTGAATATTCCGCGGCGTTTGCAGCGTGCTGGGTTGTTTGCAAAATTGTAGATGTCATTTCTTCAACTGCACTTGCAACTTCGGAAGTCTGCGATGACTGCTCTTGAGCTCCGGCCGCCATTTCTTCTGTGCTGGATGAAATTTGACTTGATGCGCTTGCAGTTGCTTCAATTGCATCCCGTACATTGCCGATTACATTTTCTAAAGATTCACCAAGTTGATTAATGCTGTTTTTAATAATCTGATGATCGCCTTTATAATTTCCCTCTACACGAACCGAAAAATCTCCTGCTGCCATTTTTGCCAATGCATTGGAGCCATCTTTAACCGGAGATATAGCGGCATCCAGAGTTTCGTTAAAACCTTGAATAAGTTCTTTATATCCGCCGGAAAACTTTCCAACGTTACCTTTTGTATTAAGTTTTCCTTCCAAAGCCGCAGTAGTCAATAAGCGAGTTTCTCCTACTAAATCTCTTAACGTAAAAACAATACGGTTTAACGCCGGAGAGATTTCGTCAGCACTATCAAGAATTTTTGCCTCAACTGTTAAGTCACCTTCGGCAACTTTGTACATCACGCCGGTAAAGTTTTGAAGTGTATCGGCAAAAGAATTCATCGATTCTGCAAGAACTCCAACTTCATCATTGCTAGAGTGATTAACACGGAAACTCAAATGTCCTTTATTTAATTCTCCCATTACAGTAGAGATTTGCTCAATCGGCTTACTTATCAAGTTTGAAATTCCAAGTCCGCCAAGAATGGAAAGAACTACTATACCGATAATTCCCAATCCGAATATCAGGGAGGTTCTGGAATATGAACTGTCGCTTATATCAGCATCTTCTACAGAAAGTTTCTCAATAGTCTCGGTCAATAGATTAACATATTCGCGAGCATTTTCAAATGCTTTGCTTGCTTCCTTAGAAGAAAGTTCGATTGCTTCAATTCTACTTTCGGGAGTATCCTCTTCTCTTAACGACACTAGTTTTTTCGAAATTTGAATCCAGTTTTCTCTTGCTTTTTCGTACTGAGGAATTACTGATGGGTCTACTCTAGAATCTACAACAGCTTTAAATTGATCCCAACGTTCAATAGCTTGCTTAATGTTGTCTTCATTTTCTTTTTTGAGCTTTTCGAAGTTATCCGACAGCGTAGCGGTAAAAATCATCGTGCGTTGCGCAACAACAGCTTGCTGCATATCTCTATCTATCTGAATGAGTAAATCGACGCTTGGTAAATGAGTCTTCGACATAAGCTCAACATTGGAATGAATTTTTGACATCTCCCACAAACCAATTCCGCCAATCATTACTAAAAAGAAAATAACTGTGGAAAAGGTGTAAACTAATTTTTGTCTAACTTTCAAATTTTGGAACCAACTTTTCATTTCTTAGTCCTTTGTATTCTTTATTTCTTATTTAACTTTTGCCGGATCAATACCGAATGTAACAGCCCCTATCGCTTTTCCACTTTCCATAATCGGAACAGAAACCTGTATTACATAACTTTGTGTGCTTTCATCAAAAGAGAGTTTGCTGAAGTGAGTTCCGCCGGCTCCGCCATTATAACTCTTGGTGAATTTATCCTCGTCCCCTTGCCAGTAGTCGCTTGTTTTGTTTGTCATTCCTACGTTTGCGCCTTTATTATCCATAGCAAACGCTTCAACGATGAATGAATTTTCCTTGCGTGTTTTTTTTAGATACTCCGAAGCAGTACTTGCCAGAACTTGTTTCATGAAATCATCAAGCCCGGAAGTCTCCGACCACTTTGAATCCAATTCCTTTATTTTATCGAGACTCACATTCTTAGCGTTCTGTGCCTTAACTGCTGCTACTAAAGATGGCGAAGCAGCTATTTTTGATAATTTTGGAGCGATGGCTTTTATGGCAGCCGGTACGTCTTGGGCATTTATGCTGGTAAGTGTTAACATAATCACTAATGCGGTGGTAATAACTTTTTTCATATTAGTTCTCCTAATTAAAATCTAGTTTGAATTTCTAAAATCAACTTATCCGGATTCGTCGAGCCATCTTTATAATCAAATTTCTCGTAGTTAATTCTGAAATGAGCGAATGTAATTTTTGCAAACTGAAATGTTAAGCCGAATGTCATTCTTCCAATTTCGTTATTATCTTTATCTGAGTTTACATCGTACATCTCGTAACGAAATGCAGGAGTAATCTCTTTGATAAAACCTTCGTTGAGCGAAATGTTATAGTTAACTAAAGCGAAATAAGAATTTCCTTTTATATCTCCGGTAGTTGCGGCGAGTGTTTTGTTCGCATATTCGGCATCAACTAAAAAAGCATTGTATTTGTAAGCTAAACCAAAGCCCATAAAATTTTGATCTAGACCCGATACTTTGCCTCCGTAGTAATTTGCAAAAACATTTAAATCCTTAATTGGAGAGACAACTGCTCTTAGTGAAAGGTCTAAACTTCTATCAGCTTCAGTTTTATTCATTCCACTGCCGTTAAAAGACCCGGCAGTAAGTTCTGCATTAACATCACCCTTTATTTTATACGTCATGATAAACCCTATGTCTCTCATATTTGGGGAAACATTTGTTATCATTGGGCGATTGGCAAATTCATGGTTTTGGTCGGATTTCAAATTATCCGAACTGAAAGGGACTTTAAACTGACCGGCTGTTAGATCAAAATTTTTAAACGGAGTAATTGTGGCGGCGGCATCTAGAAGTATATCCGAAAATGAAGCAGTAGCACTGTTTACTACCTTAACACCATTCACGGTTGTTGTAGTAGTTGTTAACTTACCAAGTCGTGTAAAATCAACAAGTACTTTATAGCTGGCGTACTCGTTTACTGCGCCGGAAACTCCTAATCTAACTTGTTTTAGAGAATATGCGCCTTGATCGGAACCAAAATCAGATTGATACCATGCTCTTATATATCCGCTGTATTTAGCTGAATAATCAGGTTTTTCTTGAGCATTTACAGCAAAACTCAGACACAAAAATGTAATAACTAGAAATTTTTTCATGTAACCTCCTCTTAAGTTTTAAAGACATTCTCTCCGGCTTATCATCGAAGTAATCGAATTTGAGTTTAATGTTGTTTGTTGTAAGAGGACGAAATACGTTGTGAACAGTTAAAAATCGAGATGCTTGCTTGGAATTATATCTTCTGTTGAATTTGTAAGAGCTGTTGAAAAATCGGAAAAACTTAGAAATGTTCTAAGAACATTTTTGTGCGCGGGTCTTTTGGAAAAGCAATTATTTCAGATGATGGTCCAAACTCAACTATTTCCCCTTGTTCCATGTATGTCAGGAAGTCGGCAAGTCCCTTCAAAAAATTTATAGAGTGGGAAACAATTACTAAAGTTCTTCCTTCTTTCACAAAATCGTTCATTAGGTTGCGAATGTCTGAACTTCTTTGTGGATCGAGCGCGCTGGTTGGTTCATCAAGAAAAAGAACTTTTGGTTTCATCGCAATTGCGCGGCAAATTGCGATGCGTTGTTGCTCGCCGCCGGAAAGTTCATCCGGATACTTATTAGCGCAATGCTGAAGGCCAACTTTTTCCAGCAATTCCATTGCATCTTTAACCGCATTCAATTTTGGAGTTTTCAAAACATGAACCGGCGCTTCAATAATATTTCCAATTGCAGATAAGTGGGGGAATAAATAGAGATGTTGAAATACTACGCCGGTTTCTCTGCGCAGACGCCAAATTTTCTCCATATCGGTTTTATATGTTGTTGAGTCAATAGTAAGAGAGTTAATATGAATTGTCCCTCTTTCAAATTCTAGCAGACCGCATAGTGTCATAAGTAAAGTTGTTTTACCGCTGCCTGAGACACCAATTACACCACACACTTTTCCTTCGGGAATTTCTAAATTAACATTCCTTAAGATGTGAAGGTTGTTGATATGTTTATTTAATCCTTCTATTCTGATCATTGCCAGCCCTTCGAGACTTCTCTGGTACTAGTCCGCTTCATTTTCTTTTCGAGTTTATGTGCTATGTGGGCAAGCGGTAAACTCATTGCAAGGTAAAATACCGATACAACTGCGCCGAGCAGCAAATAACTTTGAGTAGCATTTGCAAGCTCTCTGTAAGCGGTTGCAAGCTCCCAAACTGCAATTGCGAATGCTGCGGATGTGTCTTTAAACAACGCAACAAAATCATTAGTCATCGGGGGAAGAGCAATTCGAATTGCTTGCGGAAAAATAATTCTTCTGAATGCAAGTATTGGACGCATACCTAGTGAATAAGCTACGTCCCATTGTCTAACCGGAATGGCTTCAAAAGCGGAACGATAAATTTGAGATTCATAAGCTGCGTAGTTCAATCCTAATCCAATCAGTGCTGTGAGCCAACCGGGTAAAGCAATTCCTACAACCGGCAAGCCGAAATAGAGAAACAATAATTGAACAATTACCGGTGTACCTCTAAAAAATTCTATATAAGCAGTACTTAGTATTCTGACAATTTTCGAACCCTTTGTTTGTCCATACCAGAGGGGCAATCCGAATGTAACCGCAATAATCATTGCTCCAAATGCGAGTAAAACAGTATTCAACGCAGCATGCGATAGCCTTAATAATCCTTCACCCCAATTGAAACTCTTTTTAATCACTTCCAACGACTGAACACTCTTAAGCTTGTTCTGGGCTTCGCTCCACATATCCCATTTGCGAAGAATTTTTTCGATAGCGCCATTGTTTACTATAGAATCTATTGCCGCATCAATTCGTCGTTTTGTATCAAGATCTCCTTTGCGAATACCGATTATGAAGTAACCGGGATTAAATGGTTCACAAGCCCATTTCAATTTTGGATTGCTTCTGGCATAATACATCTCGGCAGGGTCGTCCATCAGGATAACATCTATTCTGCCTAATTCTAAATCTTCGTAAGCACCAACAACATCTTGATACCCTTTAACTTTTACCCCTTCGTTTTCAAGAACGCGAGACATTGCGCTGTTGACAAGTGTACCTACTTCCAAATTCAATTTCTTGCAATCGGCAAGTGATTTAATTCTAGTTTCTTCTTTGCGTACAGTTAGAATCATCTGGTAAACGTAATAAGGCTTGCTGAAGAGGATTTCTTTTTCGCGATCTGAAGTAGGTTCTAAACCGTTAAGAATAACATCAAACTCACCACGCTGTAATGAAGCGACCAAACTTTCCCAATCGGTCGGAACATATTCGGCTTTAACTCCCATATACGATGCAAGAGAATCTGCAATGTCTTTTTCGTAACCAATATATTGAGAGGGATTGCGGGGATCGGCGAAGATGTAAGGAGCGCCGCCGCTGCCATCGGCTCCCCAACGCAACACTTTTTGTGCGCTAAGTAACGATGTGAAGAGGAAGAATATTAGAAAAAGTTTTTTCAATTCTTATTTATATCGGTATCTCATAAAAATCTTTTAATTTCGATTTGAAGATAATTTATGAGGCGGAATGATGCAATTAGTAATTCAAATTTTGGTTTGAAAATTTTTTCAGATAAATTTGCGCACCATGATGAAAAACTATAAACATATTATTTGGGATTGGAACGGCACAATAATCGACGATGTAGATTTATGTGTTGAACTAATCAACTGGCTCTTAAAAGAGAGAAGCCTTAAAACGATTTCCAAAGAGGAATACAAAAACATTTTTACAATACCGGTTAAAAACTATTATGCCGCTCTCGGGTTCGATTTTGAAAAAGAATCTTTCGAGATAATAGGTAGAAAGTGGATAGAGGAATACGAGCGGCGTAAGTTTGAATGCAAAGCATATCCCGGAATTGTAGAAGTAATGGAGAAGATAAAAAATCTTGGAATAGGGCAATCAATCTTATCAGC